>JAVHOY010000186.1:2155-8774 GCA_036170295.1 bacterium | reverse complement strand
CCCAACTTCTACATCCGCGAAACGCCGATTTACGGCGACGCTATTCTCGCGCCGATGGACGGCTACTCCGACTGGCCCTTCCGTTCGCTTTGCCGCGAATTAGGTTCCGCCATGAGTTACACCGAATTCGTGAAGGTTGAGAAAATCTTAAGCAAATCCAAACAGCCCGCTAAAAAATTATATTTTCAAGAAGCGGAACGTCCCGTCGTCTTTCAATTATACGGCGACGATGTGGACAAAATTGTCGAAGCCGCGCTGCGCGTGGTAGAATGGCGACCAGACGTCATTGATATCAACATGGGTTGCCCCGCCAAAAGCATATCGGATCGCGGCGCGGGCGTAGGCATGATGAAGACGCCGCTTAAGATTGCGCGTCTATTTACTCAACTTAGCAAAAAAATCAAAATCCCGCTCACAGGCAAGATGCGTTTAGGCTGGGAGAAAAACAAAAATTACGCACTCATCGCTCGCATCGTAGAAGAATGCGGCGGCGCGCTCATCGCCATGCACGCGCGCACCAAAGAACAAAGCTACAGCGGACAGGCGGACTGGGACGCCATCGCTGAAATCAAGTCGCGCGTCAAAATTCCAGTCATCGGCAGCGGCGACGTCAAAACCGTCGCGGATATTGAACGCATGAAGAATTACACGCGCTGCGACGCGGTGATGATCGGACGCGGCGCGCTTGCCAACCCTTGGATTTTTTCGCGCCTTGACCGCGAGCAAGTCGCAGCCGCGCAAGTTCAGGAAACCGTCCGCAGCCATCTCGCCAAAAGCATTGAGTTCTACGGCGAAGAAGACGGGCAGCGTTTATTCCGCAAATACGCCGTGCAATACTTGCTGATGAAAACGCTGACGCGCGAAGAACGCAAACAAATTCTCAAACCCATGCCGTCGGGCGAGTTTCTTAAACTGCTCGCACAAATCTATACTGTCGCTCAGACCTGACGACTATTCAGGATAGCCAAAATAAAACGCGACCTAACTTTTTGTATGAAGAGAATCAATGAGCGCTGACAGCAAAAATCGGCACGACATTTTCCATCGAGCATGGAAGATCATAGAACAAGACGCATCCATACCGCCTGAAGAAAAAGAGGGAATCTTAAAGTTAATTCAGGCGTTAATTGAAGCCGCCGAATCGTCCGCTTACCCCCGCTCAAAAAACAATCAAATCAAAACTTTCACGCAAGAGATCATTTCCAAGCACGCTTTAATGACGATGGTGAAACAGCAAGCGGACGAACTGGACGCGCTAAAAAAACTAAGTTTGAATTTAACCTCCAGCCTTGACTTGCAAACCGTTCTGAATGTAGTTGTCAGCGAGGCGATGCGCTTGGTAAAAAATTCACGCGCGGCGCATATCTATTTATATTCAGACGGCGAATTAAGTTTCGGCGCATCGTTAAGTGTGGATGGCGTCATTAACAAACCGTTTGCAACGCCGCGTCTTGACGGGATTACCTACTCCGTAGCGAATAGCGGGAAGGCGATCATCGTCGAAGACATGACCGCTCATTCTTTATATAAAAATACGCCCAAAGAATGGACAGGCTCAATCGTCAGCATCCCGCTCAAAATGAACGACTCCATTGTCGGCGTGATGAATCTTTCGCGTTCCATCACGGGCAAATTCACAAAATCAGAATTGCGGCTGCTTGGGCTGTTAGCCGATCAAGCCGCTGTGGCAATCTCGAACGCCAGGCTGCATAAAATTGTGAAGGACCTCGCCAACACAGACAGCGTCACCGGGCTGCCCAATCGTCGCGCCTTAGACGAGCGCCTTCAGGAAGATATCCGTTATGCAAAGCGCAGGAACGCGGAATTTGCCGTCGTCATGTTGGATTTGGATGGATTCAAAAGCGTGAACGATTTATTCGGCCACGCCGTCGGCGACGAAGTGCTGCGCTCGCTGTTTAACCATCTTGCAAATAATATGCGCGAGACGGATTTCCTTGCGCGTTATGGCGGCGATGAATTGACGCTGGTCATGCGAAACACCGGCGTGCAAGACGCCGAAGCGGTTGCGCGCAAGATCATTGAATTGGTAAAAAATTATAGATTTCCATTTCCCGACAACAAAGAACTGGCGTTGGGCATTACAGCGGGCATTGCCGTTTACCCTATTCACAGCCGCATGGCAGGCGATCTATTGCGCGCCGCAGACTCGGCTTTATATCAAGGCAAGAAACATCGGCGCGGCGCTTTTATCGTCGCTAAAGGAGTCACAGGTCCGCTTGACTCGGTGACGCTGGCTCGTCCGCGCGAAGAATAATCAAATCAAAAAGACGCGGAGGGGGTTGTATCTGACAACGCAAAATTTACAGGAGACGCTATGCCCCGCAAAGTCAAACTAATTCTCAACCCTATGGCGGATATGGGACGCGCATGGAAAGCCGCCAACGACCTGCGCCCCATCGCGCAAGAATTCAAAGGCGAACTCACTTGGAGCGGAACGGTCTACCCCACGCACGCAACCGAGATCGCCAAACAAGCCGCCGAAGAAGGTTATGACATGGTTGTCGCCATGGGCGGAGACGGCACCGTGCATGAAGTCATCAACGGACTGATGCAAGTCCCCGCGGAGAAGCGCCCCATCTTAGGCGTTGTGCCAATCGGTTCAGGCAACGACTTTGCATGGTCTATGGGCGTTACGCAAAAATCGGCGCGCGCGCTGGCGCACATGCTCAAAGCGGAAAATATCCAAAGCATAGATATTGGTTCAATGACCGACGAACATGGGCGCAAAGAATATTTTGACAACACGCTCGGCATTGGCTTTGACGCGGTGGTCACCATCCGCTCGCATAAACTTCCCATCGTCAAAGGTTTTCTCATGTACCTCGCGGCGGTTATCCAAACCATCGTTTTGAATCACAATCCCGCAAAAATGAGCATAGAAACGGACGCGGAACAAATCGAAACCAGCGCGATCATGGTCACGCTCTGCAACGGCGCGCGCGAAGGCGGCGGATTTATGCTTTCGCCCGAATCAAAAAACGACGACGGTAAATTGGAATATCTCATTGTCGAAAAAGTTTCTCGCGCCATGATGTTTCGCCTCGTGCCTGAATTTATGAAAGGAACGCATCTGCGCTTCAAACAAACGCGTCTCGGCGAATTCAAAAAACTTACGCTCGCCTCCGACCTGCCGCTTTACATCCACGCCGACGGAGAAATATTCACAAGTTTTGGCAGCAACCTTCGCAAAATAAGCGTTGAGGTATTGCCGCAAGCATTGCGTGTTGTTAAGGGGTGATAGAATCAATCCATGCCCGATTTGCTCGCCTCATTTCATAAACACGATCTTGGACATCTCTACATCGTCGCTGGATTCTGGGGACTGGAATTAGAATCCCGCGTTGCTGATTCTGCATCCGAAGAACTTTGCGCGGCAATCCTCGACGCGGAACTGGTCAACGAAACAATTGAAATCCTACCGTCAAACGCCCGCGCCGCGTTGACGTCGTTGATTGAATCCAACGGCAAAATGGAATGGGCGCTCTTCGTCCGCAAGCACGGCGAGCTGCGCGAAATGGGCGAAGCCAAACGCGATAGAGAACGTCCGCATCTCAAGCCCATCTCCGCCGCCGAGATTCTTTTTTATCGCGGCTTGCTTGAAAAAGATTTTTTCGATACCGATAAAGGCGCGCAAGAATTCGCGTATGTGCCTGATGATCTATTTGAAATCATTAAACACGAAGTACGCCAAGCACACGAAGGGGAAAGCCAAGAGCCTTTAGGACGCGCCGCGACGCCCGTTGAGAAATCTTTTGAAATCCCCGCAACCGATCATATTTTAGACGACGCCACAACCTACCTCGCCGCGTTGCGTTCGGGCAGGGGCGCGACAATGTCGCCCCCCTACATGTGCGAATTATTAACCGCCGCCAAAATTCTCAATAAAAAAAACGAACCCCAAGCCGAAGCCGTGAAAAAATTTCTCGAAGCCTCGCGCGAAGACGCATTGGGAGCGCTTTACAAGTCGTGGTTCGAATCGCAAACTTTTGACGAGCTGCGCTTCATTTCAACTATCGTTTGCGAAGGCGAGTGGAAGAATCAGGCGCAAGTCACCCGCGAATTTTTGATGAATTTAGTCGGAGAGATTCCGCAAAGCAAGTGGTGGAGTCTCTCCGCATTTTTACGCGACCTAAAAACAAAATTTCCCGACTTCCAACGTCCCGCCGGCGATTATGACTCATGGTTTATCAAACGCGCGGCGGACGGTCAATATCTGCGCGGATTCGCATATTGGGATTTTGTAGACGGCGCGTTGGTCAAGTATTTTATTCAGATGTTACACTGGCTTGGCAAAGCGGATTTGGCTGCGCCCGAAGAAGGCAAAGAATTTACGGCGTTCAAAATTTTGTCAAAAGTCGAAAGTCAAAAGTCGGGCGACCTTCGACCTTTGACCTTTGACGGAAAATTAACGGTTTCATCCAGCGGAAAGATTGTCGTCACACAAAATTTCTCCCGCGCAGTTCGCTATCAAATCTCACGGTTCTGCGAATGGGACGAAGAAAAAAATAACGAGTATGCGTATCGCGTCACGGCGAAATCTTTGAAGCAAGCCAATCAGCAGGGATTGAAAGCGGAGCAGTTATTGGCGTTGCTGGTGAAATATACAAAAGGGAGCGTTCCGCCCGCGTTGGTGAAAGCGCTCAAACAATGGGACGCGAACGGAGTCGAAGCGCGGGCGACGACTCAAACCGTATTGCGAGTCGCCAAGCCTGAAATTATCGAAGCGTTGCGTAAATCAAAAGCGGGAAAATTTTTGGGCGAATCGTTCAGCCCGACGGCGGTCATTATCAAAGGCGGCGCAGAATCAAAAGTATTGGAAGCGTTAACCGAAATCGGTTTGCTGGCAGAAATTGAAGTCAATCAGACCTGACAGGTTTTAAGAAACCTGTCAGGTCTATTAAATTTAAGGAGAAATCGCATGTCGAAAATTGATTGGATTCAGCAAGAGATTGATAATTTGAAATCGCAGGGACTGTACAACAACATCCGCACCATTGGTTCGCCGCAAGGCGCGTGGCTGACGGTGGACGGCAAAAAAGTTTTGAACTTTTGCTCGAACAATTATTTGGGATTGGCGAATCATCCCGCATTGATTGCGGCGGCAAAAAAAGCAACCGATGAAATGGGCGTCGGACCCGGCGCGGTGCGCTCCATCGCTGGGACAATGACTCTGCATGTCGAACTTGAAAAAAGACTCGCGCAATTCAAAGGCGTGGAAGCGGCGATTACTTTTCAATCGGGTTTCACCGCGAACTTGGCAACCATCCCCGCGTTGGTCAACAAAGAAGACGTGATTTTTTCGGACAGATTGAATCACGCTTCCATCATTGACGGCGCGCGTTTATCGGGCGCGAAGATTATTCCTTACGATCATAACGATGTGAAATCTTTGGAAGAACAGATCAAAACGAATCTCAGTCAATATCGCCGCGCGTTGATCGTGACCGACGGCGTGTTCAGCATGGACGGCGACATTGCGCCGCTGCCTGATATTTATGAAGTCGCAAAAAAATACGATATTCTTTTGATGGTGGACGACGCGCATGGCGAAGGTGTGCTGGGCAAAGGCGGACGCGGCATCGTAGATCACTTCGGCTTGCACGGCAAAGTGGACGTGGAAGTCGGCACGATGTCCAAAGCCTTTGGCGTGATGGGCGGAATTGTCGCGGGCAAAGCGGTCATCGTCGAGTGGCTGCGTCAGCGCGGACGCCCGTTCCTGTTCTCGTCCGCAATGACTGTTCCCGACGCGGCGGCTTGTCTCGCGGCTGTGGATTTGCTCGAAGATTCAACTCAACTGGTGGATCAGCTTTGGAGCAACGCAAAATATTTCAAAACTGAAATGAAGACGCTTGGATTTAATACGGGCGCGAGCGAAACGCCGATTACGCCGGTGATGTTGGGCGAAGCGCCATTGGCGCAACAATTCAGCCGCGAGCTATTTGACGCGGGCGTGTTCGGGATGGCGCTAGGTTTCCCGACTGTTCCGCAAGGCAAAGCGCGAATCCGCGTGATGATTTCCGCCGCGCATTCTAAAGATGATTTGGATAAAGGGCTGGCGGCGTTCAAAAATGTCGGCAAGAAGTTGGGCGTGATTTAGCGCCGTCAGATTGACAACGCGAAGTTTATTGCGTTAATGGAAGAAGACAGTCGCTTTGGGTAGCGGCTGTCTTCTTTTTTGTCTGATAACCCATCAACCAAAATTTGCTTTGTTGTTGATGCGCTCCGCCGCCTTTCCAATTCCCAACATCTTTGCGGCGTGGACTGAGTTGGGATGATTCCAAACATCGGCGGGCGTTCCGTCGCGGATGATCTCGCCGTCGTGCAACAACAAAATTCTGTCTGCAATCGCAAAGGCTTCATCATGATCATGCGTGACGTAAATAGCGGGGATTTTTGTCTTATGCAAAATGTCGCGCAATTCATTGAGTAAATCTTCTTTCAAAGTTCTGTCCAACGCGCCGAGAGGTTCGTCGAACATCAGCAGGCGAGGTTCAATTGCGAGCGCGCGCGCCAATGCAACACGCTGTTGTTCGCCGCCGGAGAGTTCGGTTACTTTGCGTTTTTCAAATCCTTGTAGATTAACCGTCTCCAACATTTC
>JAVHOY010000186.1:0-2055 GCA_036170295.1 bacterium | reverse complement strand
TTTCTCATCTTCAAACCAAACGCGACGTTGTTAAAAACATCAAGATGCGGAAATAATCCATAATCCTGAAAGACCAGCCCGAAGTCGCGCAGATGCGGCGGCACGGCGGTAAGATCAATATTGTTAAACAGAATCATTCCGCTTTCGGGAATCTCCAGCCCAGCAATTATCCGCAACAGCGTGGATTTTCCGCTGCCCGATGCGCCCAGCAAACAGATCGTCTCGCCCGCGTCCACTTTGAAGGAAATATTTTTGAGCAATGGCTTTTGCTCGTAGGATTTTTTGATATTGATGAGTTCAAGCATGGGGATATTATAAGTCGTCTGTGATGCGGACTTTCTCGATCAGCAAAATACTAACAGTAGTTAGCGCCAACAGCAAAGTTGCCATTGCCATTGCCTGACCATAATTGAGTCCGCCGGGCTGGGAGAGGAAGCTTTGAATGGCAATCGGTATCGTTGGATATTCGGGGCGCGTGAGCAGAAGCGTCGCGCCAAATTCGCCGAGCGAAACCGTGAACGCAAACGTCGCGGCGCTGAGCGTGGCGCGGGAGAGAATCGGAAAATCCACCGTTTGCCAAACGCGCAGCGGAGACGCTCCCAGCATGGACGCGGATTCGCGCAAGCGATTTGGGATGGACGCGATGGCGGGTTGCAATGTGCGAATCACAAAAGGCAGCGCGATGAGCGTGTGCGCCAGCGGAACGAAAATCGGCGAAGCCAGCGCGCGCCCAAACGTGATGATGAATCCAAGTCCCAGCATGACAGCCGACGCGCCAAGCGGAAGCATGATCAGCGGGTCGAGAAATTTTTCGAGGCGCGTTGGTTTGGCGAGCGCATACGCGGCGGGATAGCCCAATGCGAGCGAAAGTAAAACCGTGAGCGAAGCGTATCCCAATGAATTCGCGGCGGCTTGAATCGGCGGGACGTAGAACAATGATCCGCGCCGATTGATGAAAAGTTCGCGGTAATAATCGGCGGTGAATCCATATTGAACTTCGGAACGTTGTCCACGATCCGCTTCGAGGCGGGTGAGGGAACGGATGGGAAGGGAGATCAAAGGCAGAAGAAAAAAAGTAATCAGTAAACAGTAACCAGTGAAAACAAAAATGCGCTCGCGTAGAGTTTTGGGTCTGCGCGCGATGGAAAATCGCGGAGCGGTTTGCGTTGATGTGTGATTGACGGCGCGCGAATAGACGATCGAAAAGATGATCGTGAAAATTAATTGAACGACGGAAAGCAGCGCGGCGAGCGGCAGATTGGGAAGTTTGAGAACGCGCAGATAAATTTCCACTTCCAGCGTGGAGAAGTTCGAGCCGCCCAATAAAAGGATCACGCCGAAGCTGGTGAAGTCAAACATGAAGACAAGCAGCGCGGCGGCAAATAATGAGGGACGTAAAATTGGAAGAATAACGTCTTTCCAAACGTGAAACGTATCCGCGCCAAGCGAACGCGCCGCGCCTTCGAGTTTTGGATCAAGCCGCGAGAGCGCGGCGCCAACGATGCGAATCACAATCGTCGTGTTGTAGAAGACGTGGGCGAGAAGAATAAGAATAAAGGGCGAAGGATGAAGGATGAATGAAAAAAAACCGTGTTGAGCAAATATTGAATTAAAAGCGGCGGCGACTACGACGGTGGGAAGCATAAACGGAACGGCAGTCAGCGCGCGCAACAGGGACTTTCCGCGAAAGTCAAAGCGAGAAAAAAGAACAGCCGCAGGCAATCCGAGAATGAAAGTTAATATCGCGGAGAGAATGGCTTGATAAAATGTAAACGTCGTTACAGAAAAAATAATTTGAAAGTTTTTTTGCGTGAACGCGGACGCGCCGAACGCAAGCGCAATAATCCGCGCAAGCGGCTGGAAAAAAAAGATAAGTAAAAAGAGAATCGGCGCAAGCCAAAGCAGAATGCGATTCAACGGGCGAGACATGCGTTCATTATATGCGGATGGGCGTAATTCGGAATATAGATGTGCGGCGCATTTTATAGAGAAGGCAAGAACTAAAAGAGTCGTCCAATGGGCGACTCTTTTGTTATCGTTTACTTATCCTTCATG
>JAVHOY010000185.1:0-2533 GCA_036170295.1 bacterium | reverse complement strand
TGAGAATGTTCACAACGGCTTCCCCAGTTTCGGGGAAGAATGAATCCACAAGGCAGGTGACAAAAAGTTGAACGGTAGTCATGGACTTATTTTACATCCAATCGCCGCAGCCCATCCTAAAATGGAACGCCTACAAATACGGCGCGTTCGCTTCCGCAAGTTTTGACTTCAACTCTTTGAGCAAATTCTTTACAATATCTTTTTTTGCCGCCGAAAGATCGTTCAATTCTTCGGGATCGTTTTTTATATCGTACAGTTGAATGAGATCGTCGTTTGTTCCCAGATCATACGAATAGCCGGAATAACAGACGAGCTTGTAATTCTCTTTGACCAGCATAATCGTAGATTGCTTCAACGGAGAATCAGGCTCGTTGTTTGCAGATTGCACGGCGTAGATGTTTCGCGCAGGCATTTGCGCGAAGGGCGGCATCACAACGCCGTCAGTCCAGTCTGCGGGTTTTTGCTCGGCGAGATGCAGCAGCGTGGGGAGCAAATCCACCGCGCTGGTTTTATCGTAAATGTCGAATCGAGTTTTATTTCCCGGCTGGAAGATCATCAACGGGACGCGCACAACGGGTTGATATAAAGACGGCGTAATGTGACCTTGAATTCCGCGCTCGAATAATTCGCCGTGATCGGATGTGAACACGACCCAAGTATTTTCCAGCAGTCCCGAAGATTCAAGACTCGCAAAGAACTTCCCAAACTCGCGGTCAAGATAGAGAATGTACTCGTCATACTCTGCGCGCTGGCTGAGCATAAACCGCGCGGAGTGAACGGGCGCGAAAGGGTCTTGCGTTTTTTCGATGTACTTGAAATTGTCGTTTGCAAACGCGCCGTAAAAATCGCGGTGGGTGGTGTATGGTTTATGCGGCGGCATGAAGTGGAAATATCCCAAAAAAGGCTGGGGAATTTTTGGAATCTCAACGCTTAGAAAATCAATCGCGTCTTCCAGCAAAAAATGATCGTCGTCTCGCGTGGAGGGAATTCCGCGCGGAAAATCTTTCTTGAACGCTGCGATCTTGCTTTCGTTGATCTGCTTGTAAATTTCCGATAGAAATAGCGAATAGGAAACTCCGTTCGTTTTGACGGAATTGCGCGACCAAGCGACATTCGCAATGTCGTCGTCCTTTTTGAAGAGGGATTGGGGCAAGCCGTTGCCGCTGATGAGAAATTGTGCGTAGGGAATATAGTTTGTAATGTCGTCGGCGAATTGATTCAGAAATCGCACCGCGTTGGGGTTGTGGGTGTAAGCGATGCGGTAATAGGATTCAAACGCGCTAAAAATATTTTTCTTGATATAACTTTCATCTATGCCGTCTCCAAATCGAAAGGCGCGGTGTTTCCACGGGAGAACTCCTGTTAATAATGAGGCTGTGCCTGTGACGGTGTAATTTCCGCCCGCGAAGTGATTGTGATACACGATGGCGCGTTCCGCCAACTTTGCCAGATTCGGCGTTGTAGCGCGGCTGTATCCATACATGGAAAGGTGATATGCCGAGAGCGCGTCAAATACCACGATCAGGACGTTTTGTTTTTTTTCAAGCGATAATTGATCGGCAGCTTTTGAGGGCAACGCGGAAAGGCTTAAGGATGTAAGCGCGGCAAGTTTTAGAAAATCCCGTCGGCTAAGTAAATTGGTCATGGTTCCTCATTAAATTTATTTTGCGCGGACAATCTGATCATAAGACAAAACCTCCGAGTTCTGCCAAAACTCGGAGGTTCTACTTTTGAATGTTTCGTCTATTTCAATTCCGCTTTTTCAGAAATTCCCGATGAGGGCGATTTTCTCATTTGTTCTTCCTGCACCATGCGGATGCCGTTAGCGACTTGATTGCTCATCTTCGCAATTTGATCCTGCAACTGTGTGAGCGTGTCCACCACATAATTATCCGCGTCAACGCGGGTGGCTTCGGCGTCTCCGCGCGCCTGAGTCATAATTTGGTCTGCGCGACGCTGCGCTTCTTGCACGATCATATCCTTTTGCACCATCTGCTCGGATTTGTCGCGGGCGAGTTGCAGTGTGCGATTGGCTTCTTCCTGCGACTGCGCCATGATGCGATCGCGTTGCGCCATCACTTGCTGCGCTTTCTTCACTTCTTCGGGAATGGCGATTCGCATTTGGTCAATCAATTCCAACATGCGGTCTTCATCCACGATGACGTTGTGCGTGAAAGGCACCGCTTTCGCGTCGTTGAAGAGTTCTTCCAATCGGTCAATCAGTTGCAGGATGTCCATAGTTTTTCTCGCTCCTTCAAACGCTGGTTATACCTTAAGCGCTTGAAGCATTTCTTTGTTGTGACGTAAAATATCATTCACGGCTGTTTGCAGATCAGCCCGTTTTTCTTTTGCGTATTCCTCAATAAAAGACACGAGATCGTCGTCCAGATAGATGGGAAGTTTCAAAATTGTATCGGGACGATAAAACTTACCCTGTTCGCCTTTTGAAAAATCGTATTTCTTTTTCATTGATAAAACAATTCTAGCACAAATTAATCCCGCAATGAGTTTGGCAGGGATTGCTCTCCCATGC
>JAVHOY010000184.1:0-2553 GCA_036170295.1 bacterium | reverse complement strand
ACGCCAATTAATAAAAATAGAATCAACATCATCGCGGTTGGAATTTCGGAGAGGTAAAGTTTTGAATAACTTAAGTTGCCCGTGAACGGCGCCGCGATGTTGGACGTGTAATCGCGCAGGATCGCAAGCAAGGCAATGGCAACGCCGATGGGTCTGCCAAAAAATTCCCTGCCAAATAAGTAAAGCAAAACGGGAAAGAAAGCCAGCCATAACGATTGCAAAATAATGACGTTGTCGTAATTCTGCCCGACAATCCCGTGCATGAATACAAGCGATACAACATAAAGCGGACGCTGCGGAATTTCATTCTCGCCATAACCGTTGCCGATTAGCACAGATTGCGCGAATTGATCGTAAACTTGCGCGTCAATGAATGGATAAACCTCGAAATTTGGTTCGCGCGGCGCAAGCGCAGATGGACTTGGCGTTATAGGTTGACTCAGCCACAACGTCGCCGCGACAAGCCATACCGCAATGCCGATCCACATATCCAAATTTTTCAGTCCCACGGTTTTTTGTTTTGATTCCAGCGCAACCATGCCAACGCAAAATATGCAAGCGAGTATGATCTGCCATTCCAACAAAGCGACTGCGGGAATGCCGATAGACCAATCGCCAATATGACCGGGAACAATTCCCCAGCCGGTGAGATAAATAAAAAAACTGATAAGCCCTAACGGAATAAAAATAAAGAGCGCTTTCTTGACAAAAGACTGGATGGGTTTTCTATACTCCGCCCAATTTTGAAATGCAAAAAATAAAATCAGCGCGACGATTTCCAAAGAGATGAAAAATATTAGGTTGAGGAAAGGCTCAAGGCGGTCGGCGTACGCGCTATATTGGAAATTCCCCGCTGATTCAAATAACCTGCGCAGGAGCGCAATCCAGATTCGTATAATTGCCGCAAGGACTGCGGTTATAAAAACGACGTCTCTTGCATTGGGACGCTTAACCGACTCCAAAAGATTTAATAGCCATGACGATTGTCGTAACATTGAAACGACCAAGACAAGGGTAAAAATAATCCACGCGAATAGTGCGCCGCTCATCAATGCACGTTGAAAAGAAAAACCGCTTGAAGGCAGGAATAAAAACTGAGCGAGCGCAATCATGCCATGCAACGCCCATAAGCCAAAAAGGGCGCCCCATTTTTTATACGACGGTATGAGCATGACAACTCCGAAAGCGCGGTGGATTAGTAGATGTGTTCATTTGCATAAGCATCCTGTCTTTTCGATTTTCTGAATTATAAGCCCCCATATTCATAAAAAATGGCGTAGCGTATGGAAAGAAAAAACGCCTGTATAATCCTCGCATGTCTTCTATAGTTCGTCTTTTCAAGATCGTCACTCAGTTGGGAATCCGCCCACTCGCTCTTTACGCGCTCTATAAACTTGGATTGAAAACGGGATATTACAAACGCGTCGCGCCGATTGATAGTTGTCAGTTGTCAGTTGTCAGTTGTCAGTTGCTGTTTACTCTTCCCTTGCGCGAAGCGCTCCTCCAAACGCTCAGCGAATACGGAAAAACAAATTTACTAAAAGAAGCCGATGAGATCGTCGCGGGAAAGTTCCGTATGTTTGGCGGCGAACTTGCGGACATAAAATTAACGGGCGATTGGCAGTCTGCGCATTGGACGGATTTTGAAACGGGCAAGATCAAACTCAAAGGCGATATAAAATTCGTTTGGGAACCTGCGCGTTTTGGCTGGGCGTTTGTTTTGGGACGCGCCTATCACATTACGCAAGATAATCAATACGCCGAAGCGTTTTGGAAATATTTTGAAACCTTCGCCGAATCGAATCCTGTCAACATCGGCGCGCATTGGATGAACGGGCAGGAAGTTGCGCTGCGCCTGATTGCATTTGCATGGGCGTTGCATGTTTTTCCATTTTCCGAAAAACAAAAAAATAAAATCCTTGAATCTATTTCACATCACGCAGCCCGCGTCGCACTGACTCTCGTTTACGCGCGTTCGCAAAACAACAATCATCTCGTTACAGAATCCGCGGCGTTATATACCGCTGGCTTATTGTTAAAAAATCAATCGTGGCGCGAAACAGGATGGAAATGGTTCAACTGGGCGCTTCAACATCAAATCAGCGGATACGGCGAATATATTCAACACAGCATGAACTATCAGCGCGTGATGTTGCAAACTGCGTTATGGATCAACTTTATTAAACAGGATGCCTTGCCCTCAAATACGATTCAATCTTTAGCGCGATCAAGCCATTGGCTGTTTTCTCTGCTCGATAGCGCGACAGGCATGACCCCGAATTTAGGCTCTAACGACGGCGCATTGATTCTGCCGCTAAGCGTTGCTGACTTCCGCGATTATCGTCCTACCGTGCAAGCCGCCGCGCGCGCGTTTTTGAAAACCAACTTGCCGTTGGGCGTTTGGGATGAAATGTCCTTATGGCTGAACCTGCCCGCCAACAAACGCATTGTTAATTCTGAAGATTATCTCACCGACAACATTCACGGAAAAAATTCGTGGGCGTATCTGCGCGCGTCCACGTTTAAGAGTCGGCTCGCGCACATGGATCAACT
>JAVHOY010000183.1:0-2561 GCA_036170295.1 bacterium | reverse complement strand
CATTCATAGCGCGCAAACGTACGGATTATTGAGTTTCTCCTCGCCCACTGTCGTTTCTTCGCCGTGACCTGAAAGCAGCCGCGTTTCATCGGGCATTGAAAATATTTCCGCGCGGATGCTGTTTTCAAGCGTCGCCCAATCGCCGCCGAGCAAGTCCGTGCGCCCGACGCTGCCTTTGAAGATCAAGTCGCCGCAAAAGCAAATTTTTTCTTTGGCGACATAAAAAACGCAATGACCTTGCGTGTGTCCCGGCGTGTGACGCACTTCAAATTCGTTCGCGCCGAGTCTGAGAATTTGTCCATGCGCAAAATCAATGGACGGTTCGGGACCAGGGTCAATGTTGAAGCCATAGTCCGCGCCGCCTCCGCCCGCGCGCCAGAGGACGTGATCGTTGGGATGCAGCGCGACAAGCGGCAAAGGATTCAGCGCATCGGCAATGGCAGCCGCCCCGCCGATGTGATCGAAATGCGCGTGCGTGTACCACAAATGCGCGACGCGCCATCCGCGTTGTTGCGCGGCTTTGAGAATGAGGTCGCCGTCCCACGCGGGATCAATCACAAGGGCTTCCTTCGTTTCGGGGTCGGCGACAAGATAGGCGTTCGTGCGCACGGGTCCAAGTACGAATGGGACAATCTCAAGCATGGGGCGCCTTCTGTGAAGAATAAATAAAACTGCCAACCATTGAAACCGCGATCAACCCAATTGCCAACGGATAGATGACGAATGGGTCGCGTTCAAAGATAAACCCCGCAAGCGGCGGCACAAGGATAAAGATAATTGCATTGGCGGTTTCGAGCGCGCCGTACATCAATCCCATTTGCGAAACGTGCACCAATTCGCGCGCCTGCGCCTGCATCATCGGACGCGCCGCGCGAAATCCGCCGAGCAGAAAATATCCGAGCATAAAGATGGGAAGTCCCGCGCCGCGCCAGATACTTATTGCGAATAAAATAACCAGCGCTTGCGCGATGATAAATCCATAACGCGGATTGAAGCGGCTGAGCGCGACGGTCAACAAAGCGTTGCCTAACGCGCCCGCTGAAAATATTAATCCCGTTTCGCTCAATGAAAGTTGACGCACGCTTTTCAAAAAATTCGGCGTGAGCGGCTGCGCGATGTACATGGCAAAAACCGCAAACGCGACAAGCGCCAAAAACGAAATAAATTTTGTGTTGTTCCATAAACTTATTGGCGGCGCTGCGACGTCGTGTTTATCCAGCGGCTGCGGCTCGACAAAAAAAACCAGCAACGTTGAAAAAAAGAATATGCCCGCCGCGACAAAATAGATGAAGCGCATTCCATAATGATCGCCAATCCATCCGCCCGAAACAGGACCCAGCGCCATACCAATATTAAACGTCGCCGATATTAAAGAAAGCGCGGTCGCTACCGACCATTTTCCGCGCGCGGCGGTGACGTAGCTGCTGAGCGGCGAAGAAACTGCGGCGGTCAAACCGTAGGCGAAAATGCCGACCAAATACAAAGGCAGGCGCGTCGCGATTCCCATAATCAGCGTGGAAGAAAAGCCTAAAATCCAGGCGCTCACTAATAACGGTCGCCGTCCGATTCGATCTGCAAGGTATCCGCTGGGAATGTGTGTGATCGCCATGAAAAATCCAAACGCGCCCAGCGCCAGCCCAATCTTCTGCTCGCTGAGAAAAAATTGACTGCCAAGATAGATTGGCACAAAATTCATGAACATGCCTTCGCCGAGTCCCCACAGGAACAAAGCGGCGGCGACAAAACCTAAATTACGATTCAAATGATCCTCGCAGAAATGGTTTTTGAAGTTGACGCGATGTTTGACTCTCAATGCGCCGAATAAATTTCAACGCCGCTTCAAACGCTTGCAAACGCGCCGCGTCGCGGACGATGATGTGACCCGACCCTGTTATCAGAATTTTTGTTTTATCTTCAACATGAGTTAAACCCGCGTAGATATTTTCCATATGGGCGGGCAAAATATAGTCGTCGTCTTTGGAGTGAATGAGCAATACAGGTTTGCGGACTTCAGGCAACGCGGCTCGCATTTCATGCAGCAACGCTTTCAACTCAGCCGCCGAGCGCAAAGGATTTTTAGAATATGAAACGTGCGAAGCGTACGCTTCCTTGTCAAACCACGACGCGCCGGGCGGTTCGTCTGATTTGGGTATATCGCGAACAAACGCGCCGAATAAACGCAACGCCCACGAGGGAAAATTCTGCGGCAATTGATACGGCGTAGACATGGCGATGACTCCGCTGACTTCCAAGCGCGTGGACATGAGCAAACTCAACGCGCCGCCCATCGAAAGTCCCGCAAGGTAAACTCGGTCGGTCGCTCCGCGCAAAAGATGATAACCGTCTTCAACGGAAGCCGTCCAATCCACATAACGCATACGGCGCATATCTTCGAGGTTGGTCGCATGTCCGCTGAGACGAATTCCCAGACAAGCGAAACCTTGTTGATTGAGATATTCCCCCATCCAGCGCATTTCTTTAGGGGCGCTTGTGAATCCGTGAATGAGCAGGACGCCCGTTTTATTTCCTTGAAGAAAAAAAGGCTCGGCGGTTGGAATGAT
>JAVHOY010000182.1:0-2575 GCA_036170295.1 bacterium | reverse complement strand
GATCAGGGTGGTATACTCCGATAAATTTTTTCACAGAGGCTTGCATTCCTATGCCGATTGACGACAAAGAAGCGCTCGAAGGCTTGCGCGATCTTAATTCGCAAGTTGTCGGGGCAGTGTACGATCAATATTATTCAGAAGTCTATCGCTATGCGTTGTATCGCGTCAGCGACCAAACGCTTGCCGAAGATATCGCCAGCGATGTTTTTGTGCGTTTGCTTGAGTCGGCGCAAAACGGGCGCGTCCCCGAATCAAATCTAAAGGGCTGGTTAATTGGAACCGCGTCTCATATCGTCGCGGATCACTTTCGCAAAAAATATCGCCGCCCCGAAGATGAAATTCCAGAAACCATGCCCGACCTCGCGCCCAGCATCGCCGCCGAAGTGGATCAGCGCGAACAAAACCGCGCCGTGAACCAAGCCTATGCCGCATTAACCGACGAACAACAACAAACGCTGGCGTTGCGTTTTGGTCAAGGATATTCGCTTGAAGAAACCGCCGCAATCATGAAGAAGAACGTCAACGCGGTTAAGGCGCTTCAGTTCCGCGCGCTTGCGGCTCTTCAGCGCGAAATTGGCGATGTGAATGATGAATAAAATATACGACGCTTTAGAAATCTGTCTGCAAGAATTGGAAAACGGCGCGGACTTGAAAACCGCGCTGGCGCGTTATCCCGAACTTGCCGACGAGTTGCGTCCGATGTTGCAGGCTTCGATTGCGGCGCGGAAGTTATCTGCTCTGCGCGATCCATCTCCCGAAGTTTTGCGACGCGGGCGCGCGAAGTTATTGCAACGCGCCTCAGAAATGCGCGAGGCAAAACTCGCGCCGCGCAAACGCATCATCCCATTTTTTCAACGGCTTGCCATATCATTCGCATTGACCGCGACCTTCGTTTTGGGCGGGACAAGTTTGGTGGGCGCGTCATCCTCCGCTTTGCCGGGACAAAAGTTGTATCCCGTTAAACGCGGATGGGAAAACACGCGCCTATTTTTCGTCTTCGATAAAAACGCGCGGGCTTCTTTGAAAAATCAATTTGAGGGCGAGCGTTTCCACGAAGTCAACGAATTGCTTGCCGAGGGACGCGACGAGGATATTGAATTCGCCGGCATATTTACAAACGTCGGCGGCGCGACAAATATTTCTGGCGTGGCGGTACTGCTCCCCGCTAACGTACAAGCGCCCGTCAATGGCGCGGCGGTGATCGTTACGGGAACGACCAACGCGCAAGGCTTCGTGGAAGTTGAAACCCTTGAGGCGCTTCCCGACGGCGCAATCGTCCCTGCCGAGCAACCTTTGAAAATAGAAGCGGAGACTGGCGGCGGAATAAATTTCCAAGTCTACGAAATGAAGGGGATTCTAGAATCCTTCTCGAAGAACGAAGTCGTGATTGACGGTCAAGCGTTTGAACTGGAGAGCTCGGTTAACATGGACGGGTTCAAACGCGGCGAGGCAGTGGAAGTCAAGGGCTATTACGCGGCAGACGGAAGGTTTATCGTTATAGAAGTCAGCCCAGACGACGGCGATCATTAATAGCCGCGCCCCGTTTACTCCGCAACCGTAACTTTTTATCCCCCATTACGACTACTCATTGAACCTAAAAATACTCAACGCCTCTGAATTTGGTTCTTTAGCCGCTGATTTCACAGATTTATACGAATTGGCGAAAATTTGCGGCAGGAAGTTTTTTTATGCGGCGACTGAAATTTAATTTACCCAAACCTGTGTGACTTATGAATAAGACCTATGACGCTTTAGAAATTTGCCTGCAAGAATTGGAAAACGGCGCGGACATGAAAACTGTCCTTGCGCGGTATCCCGAGCTTGCCAACGAATTGCGTCCGATGTTGGAAGCGTCCATTGCGGCGCGAAAATTAGCGGCGCAGCGCGATCCATCCCCCGAAGTTCTGCGACGCGGGCGCGCGAAGTTATTACAGCGCGCCTCAGAAATGCGCGAGGCAAAACTCGCGCCGCGCAAACGCATCATTCCGCTCTTTCAGCGACTTGCCATTTCGTTTACGTTGACCGCGACTTTTCTTTTGAGCGGAACGGGTTTGGTGGGCGCGTCGTCTTCCGCTTTGCCGGGACAAAAGTTATATCCCGTCAAACGCGGCTGGGAAGATGTGCGACTGTTCTTGGCTTTCAATCAAGAAACGCATAGTTCTTTGGAACAGGAATTCGAGCAAGAGCGCTTGCAAGAAGTGGACGAATTGTTGATTGAGAAAGAACATCTGTCTGTTGAGTTTTCGGGAGTTCTCGTAAATAAAAACGGCATGACGTATGTGTCAGACGTGCAGGTTTTATTTCCCGCTAACGCGCAAATCCCCAACGAAGGTGCGACGCTTCACATTTTGGGATTGACAACCAACAAAGGCTACGTTGAAGTCACAAGGTTTGACGTCCTTCAGGGCATTCCAACCGCGACCAAGTCGAAGTCCAAGCCTGAAAGTACCCATGTTGATCAGCCAACGCAACAACCGACTGAACAACCAATTGAACAGCCAACGGAGCAGCCGACAGAATCTGTGAGCGAAAGCCCAGAAAGCACAAGTCAGCCTACCGAAGTGAATCAACCTAG
>JAVHOY010000181.1:0-2578 GCA_036170295.1 bacterium | reverse complement strand
AATAAAGTCAGCGCGATAACAACGACCGCGATGATGGCAAATATTAACTGCACAATGCGTCCGCTGCGCGGAAACCAGCGACCGAGTTCGCTTGGCTTAACTTCTTTGAAGATGTACGGCGTCGCGCTGATGAAAATAATCGCCGCCAGCGGGACAAGAACTCCCAATAAAAATGGATCGCCTAATTTTAGCAGTTGTTGAACCCATAAGAAAAACCACGGCGCGCTTGAGTCTGCGGCAAGGATTGTCGCGCCGCGCATGGGAGGTGCGATTGGCGCGGGAATGAAAGTCGCTAACAACAGCAGAAGAATTCCGCCGATGAACATCCCCAGAACTTCGCGCTTGACTAATTCAATGCGCGTGATTCTTTCCGAACTTTCGCGCTCGCCCGCAGGCGCGGTTGCGATTCCGCCGTCGCGGCGCACACGGAACAAATGCCAAATTGTCGCAATGATAAACGCAAGAGTCAAAACAAAAATGTGCCACGCATAAAAGCGGAGCAACGCGGCGGGTCCGATCTCGCTGCCGCCGACGATAAACGCATAGAGTCCATCTCCAACGAATGGAATCGTTTTCAGCAGATTTGTACCTGCAGTCAGCGCCCAGCGGACGCCTTCATCCCAACGCAGAATATAACCTGTGAAGTCGAGCAAGACGACGAAGACGAGCAGACTCGCGCCCAACACGAAATTGGATTTTCGCTGCGCGCCATACGCGCCCGTAAAAATCACTCGCGCCAAATGGATGAGCGTGACGATCACCAAAATCTGCGCCGACCAATAATGCAGGTTGCGTATCAGCGCGCCAAACGGCACAAAGTTTGCAATCGTCTCAATTGAGATCGCGGCTTTGTCGGGCGTGGGCGTGTAATAAAAAATTTCCAGCAAGCCTGTGACGAGCAAAATCAGCGCGAAGAAAACCGCCATGCCGCCCGCGCCTAATGTATATCGCCAACGCGCTTGCATGGCGGGAATTGTTGGCGGATGAAGATGGGCAAAAAAGTTCGGTCGGGTCAAGCGAATCGCTGCGTGGTCGGAACTATCCGCGTCAGTTTTGAGACGAGGAAAAATATCGCGGGCAATCAATCCCACCATCGAAAGAATCATCGCGCCGATGAAAATAAAAATCGCGATGTTTTCATTCTTCGGCGCAGTCGCCAAGCGATGCACAGGCACAGCCGAAGCGTTAGTTTCGTTCAAGACAATTCCATCGGGCAGGCTGCCTTTCATCTTCAAAAGATAGGCGGTGACTTGCCACGCTTTCTCAGAGCCAAGCGAGCCGGGTTTCCACCACGGCATCATTGCCACGACATAATCATAAAGTTGTTGCGCGTTTTGAAAACGCCCCAGCGAACCGGCGTTGCTGAGCGCGGGGAAGGTCAGCGTCTTCGGCATTTCAAATCCATCCGGCGGATGATTCTTTCCGTGACAGCCCGATTGCCAGCAATTGCTGTCTGCGCCAAAAGCGCCGAGCCGAAATTCATCCGTCAGTCCTTGTCCGCGGTCGCCGTGACACGCGAGGCAAATGCCCCAATAAAGCAATTGCCCCTTTTCAGATTGCGAAGGGATTGCGGATACTTTGGGTTTATCCATTCGGCGCATGTCAAAGGTTGGCGTGACGCTGGGCAGGATTGTCGGCGTCGCGCTCGTTTGCAGTGACGGCGACGCGGCTGCGTTTTCGGTCAAAAGAAAACTGACGAATAAAAAGAATCCTAATACCAGTAAAAGCGCGCGCGCGTTTCGTTTGTTTATTAGCGATGTTTGCATTTATGGTTGAATCCAATGTTCGAATAGGGCTTGTTTGATTTCGTAATTTGAAATAGTTGGCTGATAATTCATATCAAGCGGCAAGGGCGATTCGCCCACGCCATAAGGATACCCGTCAGTAAACATCCATGTTGCTTTGTCAGAGAATCCCCACGTTGTCACGCTTTTACAATTTACGGAACTTAGACAGGCTTCAAATATTGCACGATAAATTTTCGCCTTATGTTCCTGTTTTTGTTGACTGCTCCAGTCTGAAGGCAACCCTGCAATGTTGATATCGAATTCAGTGATGTAAACGTCAACCCCAATATTTTTATATTTTTCCATCAGCGTCATTAAATCTTTTTTGTATTTTTCGACAGCGCCGTTGGCATCATTGGACGCAAAATCACTTGCAATAATATGCGTTTCTATTCCAACCCCGTTGATAGGCGTTCCCTTTGCAACTTTCTCGCTGACAAAGTTAAAGATTGCGTTTGATTCTCCGTTGATGACTGAAGTAGTCCAAACGCCGTCGTCGGAATGTTCGCCGCGAGGTCCATAAACAATATTGTCGTTTAATATCAAAACGGTTTGCGGGGAAACATGATGAGCAATAGCAAAGGCATCCTCAATAAATTTTTCTCCAAGCCTTGCGTAAAAGAAGTTGTTGCCTGGAATTCCCGCGCCATAAAACGCTTCATTGACGACGCTGGCTTCTTTGAAATCAGTTCTGGTCAGAATGGCGGTGAAATGCAGTTTTATATATTCCATTAATTCGTCATCGGACATTTGTTGAAGCCATTGAGGGGCGCTGTCGGTTGTGTAGCCGT
>JAVHOY010000180.1:5063-11685 GCA_036170295.1 bacterium | reverse complement strand
TTGCGCGACGCGCGATGTTTCTTATTAATTTCTTCGGGCGTGCCATACTTCGCCACCACCGCGAGAAAATCCTTCATAATCTGCGAATTGGGATCGAGCAAAATGGAATTAAACGCTTTGAGTTTATCGGGCGAAATTTTGAGCAGTTTTTGGGTCTCGTTCATTTTGTCTCCTTGAGGCGATGTAATTGGTAAATGGTAATTTGTAATTAGACCCCTCCAATTACCAATTACTACTTACGAATCGCCTATTTCAATATCTTCTTCAATTCCTCAAATTCTTCATCCGACATGCCGAAGTAATTTTCTTTCTCAGGGAATTTCTTGCCGATGACTTCGTCGTGATAGGATTTCAATCCGTTGAGAATAACTTCGCCTGCGTTGCCGTAGACTTTCGCCATCTTCGGTTTGAACTTGGGATACAAGCCAAACATATCGTGATAGATCAACAATTGACCATGCGCGTCGGGTCCAGCGCCGAGCGACATGATGATGCAGTCTTCGACGGTTTCAGTAATCAACTTGCATAATCTATCGGGAACAAGTTCGAGCAGGATACAGAACGCGCCCGCGTCGCGCAATGCGATAGCGTCGTCTAAAATTTTCTTCGCCAGCGATGCGGATTTTCCCTGTAAGCGGAATCCGCCGAGCGCAGAAACAGATTGAGGCGTGAGTCCCAAGTGACCAATGGCGGGAATCCCCGCGTTCACGATTCCTTTGATGCGGTCAGCCATCGCCGCGCCGCCTTCAAGTTTAATCGCGTCGCAACCCGCTTCCGCCATAAATCTGCCTGCGTTGCGGATGGCGTCTTCCACCGAAGTTTGATAAGTCATGTACGGCATATCGCCGACGACGAACGCCGTCGGCGCGCCGCGTCGCACGGCTTGCGCGTGACGAATCATGTCGTCCATCTTGACGGGCAGCGTCGAGTCGAAGCCAAGCATGGTCATGCCCAAACTATCGCCGACCAAAATCATTTCGATGCCCGCTTGATCTTGCAGGTAAGCGGTGGGATAGTCGTAGCAGGTCAGCCAAGTGATCGGCTCTTTGTCGGCGACTTTCTTGAACAAATATGGCAGCGTGATTTTCTTGCGTGCTTCAGTCATTTTGTCTCCTTATTTTTGGATTTGAAGTTAGTATAGATGAAAACCGTACATCATTCAACTGACAAAAATCACTGATTATTCATTTGCTCTTGTGGTATCCTAAAAACGCCCATGAAAAATCTAATCCGCATTTCTGTTTTTCTAAAGCCATACGTTTGGCAAGTGATCGCTTCGCTGGCGCTTCTGCTCGCGCTGACGGGATTGAGTCTGTTCGTCCCGCGCATTATTCAATCGGTGGTTGATATTGGACTCATTGCCGGTCAAACCGCCAGTCTGATTCAATCCGCGCTGATTTTGTTTGCTATTGGAATTGGTTCCGCGTTTCTTAATTTTCTCCAACGTTATATTTCCGCGTGGATCGCAACCAGCGTGGGATACGATTTGCGTAACCGCATGTACGACCACATCCAATATTTGCCGTTCGCCTATCACGATCACGCCCAAAGCGGACAACTCATCTCGCGCTGCATCGAAGACGTGCGCTCCATTGAACAATTTGCCGGCTCGTCTATTGCGGATCTAATACGCTTTGTCTTTCTCACATTTGGAATCTTGTTTGTCATGTTTTCGGTCAACCCGACGCTGGCGTTTATTTCTTTGGCGCCCATTATTCCGCTGATGATCATGACCGCCAGTTTTGGAACGAAAATCGGCGCGTTATTTTTTTCAGTGGATACAGCGATTGGCGACGTTTCGAATCGTTTGCAAGAGAACGTAACAGGCGCGCAAGTAGTCCGCGCTTTTGCGCGCGAGAATTACGAGATTGAGCGTTTCGATGAAGCCAATAAAAAAGTATTTACCACTTGGGTCAAAGTGATTGACGAGTGGGCGAAGATCATGCCGACCACAAACTGGTTGACGTTGCTCAGCACGATGTTGATTCTATGGTTTGGCGGACAGATGGTGATGGAAGGAAAATTGACTATCGGGATGATCGTCGCGTTCAACGCTTATATTCTCATGCTGGCAGAGCCCGCGCAGGCGCTGACAGGGTTGGTCAATGCCGGTGGGGAAGCGGCGGCGGGCGCTCAACGCGTGTTGGAAGTGTTGGACGTCGAACCTGAAATTAGGTCAAAAGAGAACGCGATTGTCTTGCCGACATTGCGCGGCGAAGTTGAATTCCGCGACGTGGATTTGAAATATCAAGACGAGAGAAACGCTTCGCTGCGCGGAATCAATTTGAAGGTTGAGTCGAATCGCGTTATCGCGTTAATCGGTCCGACGGGTTCGGGAAAAACTTCGCTCATCAATCTCATCCCGCGCTTTTACGACGTCAGCGGCGGCGAACTTTTTATAGACGGTCACAACGTTCGCGATGTGGAGTTGACTTCGTTGCGAAAACAAATTGGCATTGTGCTGCAAACGTCTTTGTTGTTTTCCGATTCGATTAAAAATAATATCGCTTACGGCAGGCATAGCGCGACGATGGATGAAGTGGTTGCCGCCGCCAAAGCCGCGCAAGCGCATGAGTTTATCGCGTCATTGCCGCTTGGATATGAAACGGTGGTCGGCGAGCGCGGCGTGACGCTTTCGGGCGGACAGCGTCAGCGCGTGGCGATTGCGCGCGCCTTATTGATGAATCCGCGTATTTTGATTTTGGATGATTCGCTTTCAAGCGTGGATACGCAAACCGAGCAATTGATCCAATCGGCGCTGGATACATTGATGGAAGGGCGCACGACCTTTGTCATCGCGCATCGTCTCTCCACCGTGCGCCGCGCGGATTTAATCCTCGTGATGGATAAAGGTCAAATTGTTCAGCGCGGAAGACATGATGATTTGTTGCGCGAAGGCGGTTTGTATAAAGAGATACACGATTTACAGTTGACGGGTCGCGGTAAATTTGCAGATGAGATGGAATCTTTGGAAGAAGTTGGCGGCGCAAAAGCATAGCCTATCGCTGTATTTTTTACTGTTTACTGATTGTAAGCAGTTCCCGTTTTTATGTAGATTTTTTCAAAGGTCCAATTTGATTACGCCGCATGATTTCATCCATTACGCGCGCGCGGATTTGCGCCCACTCTTCTGCGGGAACAGCCAAAAACGCTTCCACCGCTTTTGGATCAAACTGCTTGCCCGATTCCTCTTCAATGATCTTGCGCGCAACTTTATACGAACGTCCCTGACGATAGGGACGATCGGAAGTTATCGCATCGAAAGCATCTGCGATCATAAACAGGCGCGCGCCTAAATTAATTTCCTCGCCTTTCAACCCGCGCGGATAACCCGTGCCATCCCATTTTTCTTGATGACAAAGCACAATCTCAATCTCTTCCTGTAGATACGGAATATCCGCCAGCATATCGTGTCCCGCTTGCGGATGACGCTCCATGATCTCACGCTCCGCCTGATTAAGCGCGTCAGGCTTGAGCAAAACTGCGTCTGGCACGCCAATCTTGCCAATATCGTGAATCAGCGCCCCGCGACAAATATTTCTGATGGTTTCTTGATTCAACCCGATTTGTTCGGCGAGGCGCGCAGTGTACTCAACCACGCGGCGCGAGTGACCTTCCGTTTCATGGTCGCGCAAATCAAGCGCGGCGGAAAGCGCGTCAAGAGTCAGGTCGTAACTGTTTTGCAGATCAGCGACGAGCTGCGCGTTGTTTACCGCGAGCGCGGCGCTATCCGCGATGGAACGAAATAAATCAAGGTCATCCTGATTGAAGAGTTGACCGCCGCGTTTGTTCACCGCCTGTATCGCCCCAATGACTTTATCTTTCAATACCAGCGGCACGGTCATCAGCGAGCGTGTGACGAAGCCTGTGGTTTCATCTACAGAACTCGCATGACGCGGATCGCTTCGCACATCTTTGATGATAATTGATTCTCGCTTTGAAACGCTTGTGCCGACAATGCTTGGCGCGTCAAGCCGCACACTGAATCCCTTCAGTCGTTTCGCGCTTGGACCTGTTGCAAAATGACATTTGATGATTCCCTCTTTTTCATTCACCAGCCAAATGGATTGCGCCTCGGCGTCGATGGCTTTGTTCACTTCTATAAAAATACGCGGAATGAGTTTGTCAATATCCAGAGTCTGATGTAAATGATTGCTGATCTGGTTGAGCAGTTTTTGACGTTCGTTGGTGCGGTTGTGCTGTTCATATAGTCGTGTGTTTTGAATTGCGGCGGCAACATGAACTGCCAAAATATTGATGAAGTCGCAGTCTGCGGATGTGAATTTTTCTTCCCCGATTTTATTGATAAAACAGATCTCGCCGATGATTTTTTCGCGCGCGACCAACGCGGCGCAGATCTGGTTGCGCGCCTCAATATTGAAATTACTCCGATACGCTTGCGCGTTCATCCACTTAGAAGAGTATGAGTCATTAGGTTGCGTCAATCTTCCCGACGGGCTGCGATAGGCGGCGAGGAATTTTTTTGCGTCTATCGTTTGCCCTTGCAATTTTTTTGCTTGCGCTCCAATCGTATGCGCGCATTTGATTTCGGACTCGGTTTCATTAACCAGCCAAATCAAAGCGTCCTCGCTGGCGACTGCGCTTCGCATTTCTTTAATGGTCGCCGTCAATATCGGTTCCAACTCGCGCATTGAATGAAACGCTTGCGCTAATTTTAGTAAATGGGTTGGAAAAACAGATGAAGTAAGCATTGGTTTTATTGATAAAAAATAAGCGTTAGTATACTGCCAATAGATAAAAAAAACTTGGCTCTCTCGGATTCGGCGCGTAGGTCGGATTGCCAATCCGACTTGCCTCGTGCCATGTAATGAGCCGAATGACTGGCGACAAAGTTGGAGTAAAATAAAGTTATGAAAAACGCACTCTATTCATTATTCGGCGTGATGGCTGGCTTCATTCTTGCGGGAGCGTTGCTTTACGTCTCGCGCGCGCCCAGCGGAACTCCCATCGTTTTGCAACCCGCGCCCACTCAAGCCCCCATTGCCGTCCAAGTGATCGGCGCAGTTGCGCGACCCGGTTTATATAAATTTCCCGAAGGCGCGCGCGTACAAGATGCGCTCGACGCCGCAGGCGGAATCCTGACGACTGCAAATCTAGGCGCGCTCAACGTCGCCGCTAAAATCGAAGACGGGCAACAGTTGGATATTCCCTACAAGGATGGACAGGGACCCGTTGATAATTCCGCTTTAGCGTTGCCTGGTCCAACGGCGACGCCCGCTGTGGATAATGGAAATCCTGATTTAGTCAACATCAACACCGCCACGCTCGAAGAACTCGACGCGTTGCCCGGCATTGGTCCAGCCACCGCGCAAAAAATCATTGACTACCGCGAACAAAACGGCGATTTCTTTACGGTGGACGACCTGCTGAATGTTTCTGGCATTGGCGCCACCACGCTTGACAGCATCAGAAGTTTGATCACAACAGGCTACTAATGTCCTTCGATCATTTCTCTGTTATCGCTCCCTTGTATGCGCGAGTCGCATATTCCAAAAGAGACGTTATGCGCGCAGTCGCGGCGTTGCCCGTCAAGGGACGCTTGCTTGACGTTGGCGGCGGCACAGGACGAGTCTCATCCGCCATTCGCGATCTTGTGGACGAAGCGATCATTGCCGACGTTTCTTTCGGCATGTTGAAACAAACGCGACTTTCTTCCGACCTTCAAACGGTGTGCGGCGTTTCGGAATCTTTGCCTTTCCCCGACGCTTCTTTTGAGCGCGTCATTATGGTAGACGCGCTGCATCACGTCGTCAATCAAGCCGACAGCGCGCGCGAAATGTTCCGCGTGTTGAAGCCAGACGGCGTGTTGGTCATTGAAGAACCCGACATCCGCGCTTTCAGCGTAAAGTTGATTGCGCTGGCTGAAAAATTATTGCTGATGCGAAGTCGCTTCCTCGCGCCCGATCAAATTATGAAGTTGATTGAAGATGGGGAGAAACAAATTAAAGCGCAAGACGGCACGGCTTGGATTATCTTTAAGAAATAGGTAAGGCGCTGGGCGGTTTCTCAAAGGCGTTCATGTTCAAGTCTCCTTTGATTTGAAATAGTCGCACATCTTATTGATCGGACATTGGGCGCAATTTGGCTTTCTTGCGTGGCATACTTCGCGCCCCAAGCGGATGAAATTCAAATGCGCGGCGTAATAAGTTTCAGGCGGAAGGATTGATTCTAAATGCGGGTGCGCCTGTTCGACAGTCATTTTTTCGGGACGCAAACCGATGCGCCCTGTGACGCGATAGATGTGCGTATCCACTGGAAAAGCGGGCATGTTCAACGAGAAGCATAAAACGATAGCGGCAGTTTTTGGTCCCACGCCGTTGAACTTGGTCAACCATGCGCGGGCTTCTTCGATGGGCAAGTTTTTTAGAAAGTCAATATTGAGCGAACCGCGTTCTTCGGTAATGGCGCGCAAAACATTTTGAATGCGCGGAGCTTTTTGATTGGCAAGTCCCGCTGGTTTGATGGCATTGATCACATCTTCAGTTTTTGCGTCGCGGACGGATTCCCATGTGGGGAATTTCGCGCGCAAAGCGTTGAAGGCGCGGTCGCGGTTGACGTCGTTTGTGTTTTGCGAAAGAATGGTGGAGACTAGTTCGTCCAT
>JAVHOY010000180.1:0-4963 GCA_036170295.1 bacterium | reverse complement strand
TCAAACACTGGATACGATTTTCCCGTCGGCAAACCCGCGTAATTCTTTAATGTTTGCGTCGGACCAAACTTTGCCAGCGCTTGAAGTTGCGAATCGTTTAAGACTTTCAATTGACGCAAAATTTCAAGCGTCGCGGCGGGACGTACGCGTGTGCGCGATTCGAGATCGTTGTCTAAATGCGCGGCGTCGCCGTCTGTTATTTTGAACGCGACGCCGATTCCGTTTCCGCTATGCACACCGGGCATTAAGCCGATGACTTGAAAACCTTCTGCGCCGCGTTTGGCGAGAATTTTTCCGCCGCCGACTTTCATCAACTCGCAATCGAACTCGCCGTAGTTGCTGATCATTTCGGGGTGAGCGGTCATCGCGGAAGTGATCTTTTGGCAGGCAATCGCGCGCGCGGCGCTTAAGTTTCGCGGGTCGCAAAGTCGCGCTATTCCGAGAGCGGAGTTGTACAGCGGCACGGCAAAGTTTGGCGCGGAGCAACCGTCAACGCCGAGCTCCACTTTTTCTTTTTCAATGCCGCACATTTCCGAGAAAGCCGCGAGAATATCTTTTTGAATGGGATGATTGTTTGAGAGATAAGTCTCCAAAGGCAGTCCGCGCATTTTTGCGTGAGCGAGCAGGGCGGTATGTTTGCCCGAACAATTGTTGAAATTGGGCGTGGGCTTTTCGTCGTGTTGAATGACCCAGCGTAACTTTGCGGCGTCGCTAGGCAAGTGCGGACCGCATTGCAAATCGCTTTCGTGGATTCCGACTTTGGCTTGCAGCGCGGCAACCGCGTCAAGATGAATTTGCGCGGTTTCGTGCGAAGCGCATGAAAGAGCAATCTCGCTTTGCGTGAAGTTGAAATGTTCCGCGCCGCCGCGCTCGATGAAGGGCAGCGCTTGAAACGGTTTCGCGGACGAGCGCAAAAAGGCGACCGTGTAAGGGTCGCCATAAGAATATAAAATTTTGCCGTTTGCATCAACGACTGCGATAGAACCAAAATGCGTCGCTTCGACAATGTTGCCGCGTTTTAATTCAAGAATGGGGAGCATGTTATTCCTCAGGTTGAACGCTGAAGTTATGATCTTGTCGCAAGTTGTAGTGCAACAAGCCGTAACGCAGGCGTTGAGCGTATTGTTTTTGACGCGCCGCAGGAACTTTGAACCATGTCATAAACGACGCGACCAATTTTTCCATAGCGGCTGGGTTTGTTTTTTTCGTCGTGATCTTTCCCATCTTCTCTTGAATTTGTTTCAAGAAATCAAGTTGGGTCTTGATCGTGTTTGTGGTGACGATTCCGCCGCGACTGCTGACGACGGTGTAGTTTTTGAATTCGGCGCTTAACAAAAGTTCAAGCGCAATGATCCATGCGGGTAGGTTTGAACCCGCGAGAAATGGCGGTTGATTTTTGAGAACGGAATCGCCTACAAAAACAATTTGTTCTTCAGGCAATTTGATCCAGATCGCGCCGCTGGTGGGACCCGCGTGATGTTCCAAGATGATCGGCGCATCGCCCCAATGCAGCGTCATCTGATCGAGAAACGAAATTTCAGGAGGCGACCAACGCACACTGCCCAGCCCCGTAATTGATTCCCATTCCGCGCCGGTTTCTTCGCCTTGCGCTTTGAAGATACTGGGGCGTGTGCGAAATGCGTAGGCGGTCTTTTCATGCGCGATGATGATGCAATCCATCGCGCGCGCGCCGAGCGTGCGGTCGGGATGCGCGTCAAGATTGACCAATGCGCGTTCCATTCCGCCGCCGAGATTCATCAACGCGGCGCGCCAAGAGCGCACGTCTTCAAGCGCAGGCGGCGCGTCAATTTGGAGCAATCCGCGCGGCGTGACAATAACTCCCAGCGTTACGCCGGAATATTGATCTTCAATGTAAATGTTTTTAGCGATTTCTTGCATAGGATTCCTTCTTTAGATTAAGGTCTGGGATTTATCCCGACGCAGTTAATTCGTAATCGGCAAGGTCAAAAAGAAAGTGGAGCCTTTGTCGGCGTCGCTTTCGACCCAAATTTTTCCGCCGTGACCGCGCGCGGCGAGTCGGCAAAACGCCAAGCCAATGCCGAATCCGTTTGTTTTATCTTTGCCGCGCAAACGGGTGAACTTGTCGAAGACGCGCTCGGCGTCGGCGTGTGGAATGCCGGGACCGTCGTCGCGCACAAAGAATTTTATAAAACCATCGTCGGCGGTTTGCGCGCCAATCTCAACATGACCTTCGGCGGGCGTGAACTTGAGCGCGTTTTCTAAAAGATTGACCAATACGCGATGGATCATATTTCGATCAATCCAAATACGCGGAAGCGGCGCGCTGGTTTTATTCTCAACGCGTTGATTTTTTGCGCTGGCTATAAGATTTACGTCTCGAAGCGCCTCTTCGATCAATGCCAGCGGATCGGTCATTTTTTTCTCTACAATCGGATTGCCCGATTCAAGACGATTAATATCCAGCAACGAATCAATCAAGCGTTGAATCCGCGCGGTGGAATGTTCCGCGACTGCAAGCATGGAATGAAAATTTTCGTCTTCAGGCTTCATGCTTTTGATCATATCCAAACTGGAAGTGATATTTCCAAGCGGCGAGCGCAGGTCGTGATAGATCATCGAGGTCATGTTGTCGCGCAGCGCATCCAGTTCCTTGCGCTCGGTAATATCGCGCAGAATCCATTGCACACAATCTGTCTCTTCAAATTCCACGCGGCGCGCATACACTTCAATCGGAATGGTTCCGCCGTTTTCACGATGCAACGCGGATTCGTAATTACATTCGTCGTCGCGTTTCAGCGTTTCAAAATTCAAACCGGTGTCGTTCCATTTTACTTCGTGCAGTTGGTCAATGCTCATCGTGTGCAAACGCTCGGCGTTATATCCGCTCAACGTCACCGCATGACGATTTGCCTCCAACACTCTGCCTTCCCAATCTGTAATCAAAATCGGGTCAATGCTGTCTTCAAATAATTCGCGATAACGCTCGTGCGCTTTTTGCAAACGCTCTAAAAATTGCGCGTTTTGAATTGTCGTTCCCGCGAGGCTGCCCAATCCGCTCATCACCAGCAATGCGTCGGGATCAAACGCGCCTGAGATTGGGTTGATCGCTTCCAGTACGCCGATGACTCTGCCTTGCGATTGGATTGGCGCGATAGCGATAGCGCGAATTTCGATTCCCCCGAATTTGTCCACTTCGTTGCGATGCTGATCCAAACTCGAAGCGGATACCGCCAATCCCTGACCGTCTGCAATTACCTTTCCCGTCAATCCTTGTCCGTTGGGAACGCGCTTATCAAGAATGTCGCTGTAGTTGTGTCCAGCCGCCGCCCGAAAAACAAGATCGCGACTCGCATGATCAATCAAAGCCAATGCGACAGTCTCCACTTGCAACGCTTGCATGGTGTGTTTCAAAATGCGCCGCCATACATCGGATATTTCCAACGAAGTATTGATCGCCGCCGCGCCTTCCGCCAGCGCGGTCATTACGCGCGCGGTGCGTTGACTCTCGGTATATAAACGCGCGTTCAACACCGCCACGCTTGCTTGGTCGGCGATGGCTTGCATCAATTCCAAATGTTCCTGCGTAAAAGTGTTGGGGACGGAATGAACCAGAGTCAGTACGCCCACTAAACGATCTCGCGCCATCAGCGGCACACACAGCGCGGATTTCGCTCCGCTTTGCTCCGCTGAATCATCGGCGCGGCGCAACCAACGATCGTCTTTGCTCGTATCAGGCACAAGCGCTGATTTGCGATTCTGCACCGCCCAACCTGCAAGTCCGCGCTCGACGGTATCGCGCAATTGCTGGGTGGTATGCTCGTGAAGACGCTTGCCGTATACGATGGTGGCGTCTACCGGCTTGCCTGAATCATCCAGCACCACAATGCTGCCGCGTTCGCCGCCCACATGTTGAAGGGACGCAAAAATTAGCCGCTGCAAAACCGTGCGAAGGTCTAGCGCGGTAGCGACTTCACGACTGACGTTGATTAATAATTCGAGCAGGGAACGAGTACGGTCTTCAGACATGGGTAGAAAATCACAACCTTAAAGCAAAGTATAGTCGCTTTGGTACAATTGCGCTATGTCTTTAGATATTTCACGCATAAAAGCGCTTTGTTTCGATGTGGACGGCACATTGAGCGATACCGATGATTTATATGCGCGGCAGATTTCGCATTATTTTCCGCGTTTTCTTTTCAAGGATCAAAGCCGCGCCGCGCGCCGATTGATCATGTGGGTCGAAGCGCCCGGCAATGCGTTGCTCGGCTTGGCGGATACGCTCGGCGTTGACGAAGAAATGGTCGCTATTCTCAATTGGGTATCGCGTTATCGCAAACATTCGCGGCGCAGTTTCTTGCTTATTCCCGGCGTGGATGAGGCGTTGCGGCAACTGCATGAACGTTATCCAATGGCGGTAGTCAGCGCGCGCGACGAGCGCGGCACGATGGCTTTTCTTGAACATTTCGATCTGACAAAATATTTTGACGCGATCGTGACAGGGCTATCCGCCGCGCACACCAAACCTTATCCCGATCCTATTTTATTGGCTGCAAAGAAAATGAATGTTGCGCCCGAAAATTGCTTGATGATCGGCGACACGACTGTGGACATCCGCGCAGGAAAATCCGCGGGCGCGCAAACGGTCGGCGTATTATGTGGATTTGGCGAGCAATCTGAATTGCAGAAAATGGGCGCGGATCTTATCCTTGACGATACGGCGCAGTTGATCAATATTCTAAAAAAAGAACTCGGCTGAAAAACCGAGTTCTTTTTTATTAGAAAGTCGCGCTGGCATCCATCAGATCGTTGACGGAATTTTTATTTGCGCCTACTGGACGGTGAAGTAATATTTTGCCGACCAGGTGCTGCATTGCCCGACCGTGTTGCATGCGCGCACCATCCAATAATATTTTGTGTGATGGCTTAACGGCGCGACTGGCGTATACGATCTCACTGGTCTGTTTTTGGAAATGAGATTAAT
>JAVHOY010000179.1:10048-11769 GCA_036170295.1 bacterium | reverse complement strand
CCCTTCGCTATCGCTCAGGGTGACATATCATCACTTCAACTTTAGATACTCCCTTCCTGTTGATAACTGCGTATTTTCTGTGGATAACCCTGCGCGTACTGTGTATAAAAATCACTCAAACCTGTTGAGAAACTGGGGAGAGATTCGCCCAGCGCGGTGGATAACCTGTTAGTAGAAAGCCACAAATTCAGCGAGCGGCGCGCGGTCAAGTTTGAGGCGCGGACGGATTTCGGCGCGATCAGGTTTTCGTCAAATTGAAACTTGCGCGCGATTTCGACTCCAAACTGATATTTGCTCATCGCCTGCGCGCCGACGAGATGATACAACCCCGCGAGATTTTTCTCCAACATTTTGATCAGCGTCCGCGCCGTGTCGTTGACCAGCATCGGGCAAAAGATTACGTCGGTGAAGCCGCTCACGTTTTTTTTATTTTCCAAATTGCTGACGAAGAACTCCGCGAGACTTCGTTTGCCGTTAAGACTCCAACCATAAAAGTTGACTCGCGCAACAATCGCATTTTTATTTTCAGATAAGACCGCGCGCTCGCCTTCTAATTTTGTTTGAGCGTACACCCCCAGCGGATTCGGCGTGTCGTCTTCGCTGTACGCGCCATTCTTCTCGCCGTCAAAAACCGCATCCGTTGAAATGTGGACGAAGCGAATATTACGCGCCTTACAGGATTTGGCGAGTTGCGCGGGCAAGTCAACATTGAGGCGACGGGAAAGTTCAGGATCGCGCTCGCAGGCTTCAAGGTCAGCCAGCGCGGCGCAGTTGATCAGCCACGCGGGTTGAGTCGCATCAAGTATGGAATCAACATGGCGCGAGTCGGATAAATCCGCTTTCACAATTTTAAACGGCGCGTTGATTAACTTTCCGCGATCCACACCGATAACTTCATGCGTGTTCATTATTTCTTGCGCGAGATTAATGCCCAGCAATCCGCTTGCGCCTGTGATAAGGATACGAGTCATGGCGCAAGTATAATGGAAAAATTACGCATCCTTACTTATGGTATATTGCAACCCATGACTGAAACTATTTTGATCGTTGAAGACGAACTCTCGTTGCAGGAAACGCTCGCGTATAACTTAAAGAGAGAAGGTTATATCGTTGAGACCGTCGGCGATGGACGCTCCGCGTTGGAAGCGGCGCGCAGATTGAAACCCGATTTGATCGTGCTGGATATTATGCTGCCCGAGATGGACGGCTTTGAAGTGGCGCGGATTCTTCGCAAAGAAATGTCCTCCGCCATCCTCATGCTCACCGCGCGCGACGATGAAATTGACCGCGTCGTCGGACTCGAAGTCGGCGCGGACGATTACCTGACCAAACCCTTCTCAATGCGCGAATTGATGGCGCGTGTCAAAGCGCAGATTCGGCGCGCGCGTCTCTTGCGCGAGGAAATGGGAAAAGACAGCGCATCGGAATCAAAGCATGAAGTTTTAAATTTTGATAATCTCATTATTAATCTGACGCGCCGCGAAGTGTTGTTGGATAACGAACCGCTCGCGCTCAAACCAAAAGAATACGAGTTGCTGCTATTCCTTGCCGAACATCGCCGCCAAATGCTCTCGCGCGAATTTATTTTGGAGCGCGTTTGGGGCTGGGACTTCGTCGGCGACAGCCGCACGGTGGATGTGCATGTCCGCTGGTTGCGCCAGAAGATTGAGAAGGACGCCGCAAATCCTGTCCGCATTGTGACGGTGCGCGGCGGCGGATAT
>JAVHOY010000179.1:0-9948 GCA_036170295.1 bacterium | reverse complement strand
CCGACTTCAAAGAACTCGAAAATTTATCTAATGTAATTTCATCTTTCAAAGCGACCTTTGACCTGCAACTTTCAACCTTAAACGCCGAAACCTCGCGCCTTTCCACTATTCTTGACCAGCTCGCCGACGGCGTGTTGATCGCCGACTCGTCTGGCATCGTACAATTTGCCAACCCAGCGGCGCGGAAATTATTTGACGCGAATGACGCGCTCGGTCATAGCGTTGCCGAAATTCTTCGCGACCATCAACTTATCGAGGCGTGGCGGCGATGTCAGCAGACGCGCGAGTTGCAAACTGAATCCGTTGAGTTGCCCGCGCGCCGACAATTTTTGCAGTTGATCGTCATCCCCGATGAACACGAAAGCGGAAGTCTTTTACTGGTTCAAGATTTGACTCGTGTGCGCCGACTTGAAACGGTGCGACGCGATTTCATCTCAAATGTCTCGCACGAGTTGCGGACTCCGCTGGCTTCGCTCAAAGCGCTGACTGAGACTCTGCAAAGCGGCGCGTTGTCTGACTCCGAAGCGGGACCCAGATTTCTTGGCAGAATTTCTATCGAGGTAGACGCGCTGACTCAAATGGCGCAAGAACTGTTAGATTTATCGCGCATCGAATCAGGTCAAGTGGAATTGATGTTTGCGCCCGTATCGCCGAAACAATTGTTGATTTCCGCGATGGACAGAATGAAAATGCAAACCGAACGCGCAGGCTTGAAGTTATCCGTGATATGCGAAGACTTGCCCAACATCCGCGCCGATAAAATGCGCTTGGAGCAGGTTCTGGTCAATTTGACTCATAACGCGGTCAAGTTCACAAAACCCGACGGAGAGATTACTTTGAGCGCCGAGTTAAATTCCAGCGCAGTTCGTTTCGCGGTGCGAGATACGGGGGTGGGAATCGCATCGGAAAGTTTGCCGCGTATCTTTGAAAGATTCTATCGCGCAGACAAATCCCGCGCAGGTTCAGGCACAGGCTTGGGGTTATCCATTTCAAAACATATCGTCGAAGCGCACGGCGGAAAAATTTGGGCGGAGAGCGAAGAAGGACGCGGCAGCGTGTTTTATTTTGAAATCCCCGTTTAACACAACCCATACAATCTCTTAAAGCAATCTTCACAAGTTCTTAACAACACCGCGCTACACTGAACCCATAACAAGGAGAAAATTATGGGTCTAGCAGACATACACATGCACACAAATTACAGTTACGACGGAACGGCTTCCGTTTCTGATGTATTACGCAAGGCAAAACAAATCGGCTTGGACGTGATCGCCATCACCGACCACGATGAAGTCGCGGGCGCGATTGAAGCCGTGAGCCTCGCCTCGCATTATGGGATTGAGGTCATTCCCGGCATTGAGATCACCACCGCAGAAGGCGACCTGCTCGCATATTTCATCACCCAAAAAGTGGACGCGGGACTTTCGCTAGCGGATACAGTTTTGAAAGTGCGCGAACTTGGCGGCGTGTGCGTGGTGGCGCATCCCATGTCGCGCGGATTTGGAATGAACAGCGCCAGCGCCGATACGATTATCAACGCGTTGAAAAATCCCGAAGTCGCCGAAACTTTAGTGGGCATTGAAGCCTATAACGGCACAGCCATTGACCGCATGAGCAATCACTACGCGCGGATTTTGGCAATGCGTTTGAAGATTGCCAGCACCGGCAGCAGCGACGCGCACATCCTTGATACCATCGGCTTTGGCGCAACTGAGTTTGAAGGCAACAGCGCCGCCGATTTGCTGATCGCTTTGAAGAACCGCGTCACAAAAGTCAGAAAGATAAAAGAGTGGAGCGCGTTCCGCGTTTTGAGCAGCTGGGGAGTAAGATATGTAAGTAGCGCGTTTGCGCGTTGGGCGTGGACGACTGGATAATAAATAAACAGGAAAAAATGACAAAACAAATTCTAGTAACAAACGATGACGGCGTGCTTGCGCCCGGATTATTAGCGCTCGCGCAGGAAATGAGAAAACTGGGCGACGTCAGTATTCTCGCGCCCGACAGAAACTGGTCGGGCAGCGGACATGTGAAAACTTTGGATCGCGCGCTGCGTGTGCGCGAGTTTCGTTTGGAAGACGGCTCGCAAGCATTTGCCAGCGATGGCGCGCCATCCGATTGCGTCTCGCTTGCCATGCTGGGATATTTCAAACAGACATTTGATCTGGTTGTTTCGGGAATTAACGTCGGCGCAAATTTGGGACATGACGTTACTTACTCAGGCACAGTCACCGCCGCCATGGAAGCGGTCATCGCGGGAGTTCCCGGCGTGGCGGTTTCGCTTGAAGTCCCCGAAGGACACATCGGTCAAATTGATTTTTCCCCCGCAGCGCGCGCTACAAGTATTGCCGTGCAAAACGTCATCGCGCATGGCTTGCCCGCCGATACGCTGCTCAACGTCAATGTGCCGTTTTTGAAACAGGATGAGATCAAAGGCTTTCGCATGACTCGACAAGGATTGCGCGTGTATCACAGCCGCCTTGACGAGCGCGTTGACCCGCGCGGACGACCCTATTATTGGATCGGCGGCGACGCGCCCACCGGCGTTTCTGAATCGGGCACCGACGTCGGCGCGCTGACCGAAGGCTATGTTTCCGTTACGCCGCTGCAACTTGATCTCACCGCCTACCACGCAATCTCCGACCTCAATACTTGGGAATGGAACATTACACGCTTGCTTTAAGTAGGCGCGATTTTTTTATGGGGTTGATTTTATATTCGCCGCACACAGCGGGAATTAAAAGAGTCTCAAATTTATTTAAGATGAACGCTTCGTCGCCCGCGCGGATTTGACTCTGACCTTCAATCACCGTCAGCGCGTGGAACGATTCTCCCGCCGTGTCCAGCGTCGCGGATTTTTCTTCCACTGCAATCATTTCCAGTTTGAAATATTCACACTGCGTCAAAATTTTTACTTCGCCGTCGTTCATCTGCGGCGCGGAGAGAACTGGCGCAACCGCGCTAGGATTTGAAACCGCCAACGCTTTATCAATATGCAACTTGCGCGTCTCCGTTTGCGGACGACCCCAATCATAGACGCGATAAGTGACGTTTGATGTTTGCTGAATTTCATAAATCAGCAAGCCCGCGCCTAATGCGTGAATTGTGCCGGGACTGATAAATAACGTATCGCCCGCTTTGACCTCCACCGATTGAACCAAATCCAAAATCGTTCCGTTTTGAATAGCGCTTGAAAGCGCTTCTGCGGCGACGTTGGGTTTCATGCCCGCAATCAATTTTGCGTTGGATGTATTTTCCAAAATATGCCACGCTTCGGTCTTGCCGAAAAAGCCTGCGCCTTCAAGTTTCTTTGCCTGCTCGTCGTTTGGATGGACTTGCAACGAAAGCCATTGCGCCGCGTCGAGAATTTTCACCAGCACGGGGAATCGTTTTCCAGTCAACGCAAGCGCGCGCGCGCCGAGCAATTCCGCGCCGAATTCTTGCGCCAAGTCTGATAACACGCGCCCGCTATAAATTCCAGAAGAGACGCGGTTATCAGCGAAGACGATCCACGCTTCGGCGGTGGGAACAATTTGAGGACGGAGTCTTGATCCGCCCCAAATATAGTCGCGGTATTCGGGCGTGAGGGTGAAGGGAGAAAGTTTCATGGGGCAATTGTAATCGCAGATAAACAACAGACGATGGATGACAAACGACAGGATTCCTTAACAAGACGTTAACCCAACCTTCCATTGACATTAAACCCGCGCTGATAACATCGCGAGCGTATAAAAAATCAAAGGAGAAAAAGAAATGTCAAAATTCGTTCGTTCGTTCGTATTTGTTTTAGTTGCAATGAGCTTCATGCTCGCCGCGTGTGGCGCTCCCGCCGCGCCCGTGACTGTTGTAGAAACTAAGATCGTGGAAAACGTTGTTACCGCAACGCCGGACGCCAACATGCCTGCCGCGCTTCCTGACGGTTCCGTCCAGATCAATGGCGCGGGCGCGACCTTCCCGCTGCCGATTTACACGGAATGGACTTATGCCTATTCTTATGTTGATCCTTCCGTAGTTCTCAACTATCAGGGCATTGGCTCTGGCGGCGGAAAGAAAGGAATCATTGACGGCACGATTGATTTCGCGGGTTCCGACTCGCTGCTCAAGGATGAAGAATACGCCGCTGGCAAAGACTTGCAGATGTACCCCATGCTTGCCAGCGCGGTGGTTGTGATCTATAACCTCAAGCCTGCCAAAGATTATCCAACCGATTTCAAAGTCCCCGCGTTGGTTCTTGATCGCCAAACTCTCGTTGATATTTACAACGGCAAGGTCAATAAGTGGAACGATCCCGCCATCGTCGCGCTCAACCCCGATTTGAAAGATTACCTGCCCGCTGAGACGATCACCGCTGTTCATCGCTCCGATGGTTCTGGCACGACTGAAATCTTCACTAAGGCTCTCACCGCCTTCAGCGCGGATTGGACTGCCGGCGGCGCCTCCGCTGTTGAATGGCCCGTTGATAAAGCCGGTAATGGCATCGGCGGTAAAGGCAACCAGGGTGTAGCCGCCTCGGTTATCAATACCCCCAACTCGCTTGGCTATGTTGAACTTTCCTTCGCAACTTCCAATAAACTTTCCATGGCTTCATTGGTCAACAAAGCCGGTAAGACTGTCGTCGCCAACGCAGACAGCATCGCCGCCGACATGACCGATTTCAAAGACGCGTTCGATGCCAAACTCACCGCCACCATCGTGGACGGCGCAGGCGATGGTTCCTGGTCCATCACAGGTTACACCTATATCATTCTGCATACCAGCAGCATGACCGATTGCGTCAAAGCCGAAAAGATCGTTGGCTTCCTCAACTGGGCGTTGACCGACGCCTCCGCTGCCAAGCGCGCCGCCGAACTTGGTTACGCGGTTCTGCCCGATGCGATCCGCGCAAACGTACTCGCCAAACTCGGCGAAGTCACCTGCAACGGCGCGCCCGTGATGAAACCTTAACTCGGACAAGCCGAAAAAGATTCAACCACAGAGGTCGCGGAGTCCACAAAGATTTTTCTCCGTGATCTCTGTGGTAAAAGGCGTTTTAAGAAACAGCCTTTTAGGAAAGTGCATGACCAAATACATCTCCGTTCTTCCTGAAACACATTGGCTTACGCGCCTGCGCCGATTCATTTCGCACGGCGATTCACTTTGGCAGTGGATTTTGATTATCGCATCCCTGCTGGCGCTGACAATTGTTCTAGCCATTGGCTGGATGCTGTGGCGCGAATCTGCCGACGCGCGAAACGCTTTCGGCTTCGGTTTTTTGACTCCTACCGCCAACCCAAGTTGGGATCCGGTCAATAATAATTTTCAGGCGTGGCCTTTTATTTATGGCACGCTGCTGACGTCCTTTGCCGCGCTCATCATCGCGATTCCCATCAGCGTCGGCATTGCCATCTTCTTATCCGAACTTTGCCCCGCGTGGCTGCGACTCCCTTTGAATTGGTTGGTTGAACTCCTCGCCGCAATTCCAAGCGTGGTCTATGGATTGTGGGGCATCTTCGTCTTTCTGCCGCTGGTCGTTTCGCCAATTGCCAATGGATTATTTACCGCGTTTGGATCGCTGCCCGTTGTTGGATCATTGTTCGCGGGACCCGTACCCGCCAACGGAGCGTCGCGACTCGGCGCGGCATTTATTCTTACCATTATGATCATCCCAACCATCACCGCCGTCACCCGCGATGTCTTGCTTGCCATTCCCGCCAATCAACGCGAGGCGTCGCTGGCGCTGGGTTCGACTCAATGGGAAACCATCTGGCAGGTATTACTTCCTTATGGACTTTCAGGAATTCTCGGCGCAGTCATTCTTGGATTGGGACGCGCACTCGGCGAGACGATGGCGGTGACAATGGTCATCGGCAACTCCATCGAAGGCAGCGCGTCACTGTTGCGACCGGGTTATACGATGGCAAGCATCATCGCCAATGAATTTGCCGAAGCCGTATCGAAGATACATTCACAAGCGCTGATCGAAATCGGGCTGATCCTTTTCTTCATGACTCTGGTTTTGAATATCGTCGCGCGGCTGCTGGTTTGGCGCGTTGCCAGAAAAACTCCGCAGGAGGCGCGCGTATGACGAGCCGCTTCAAAGAATTGATCGAAAAGAATCAAGCGCGATTATCCGCGCGCCGCAAAACCGTCAACGCCGCGATGCTTTCGCTGACGGGCGTAATGACTCTGCTCGCCATTCTTCCGCTGTTTTGGATCGTCGGCTATGTGATCTACAAAGGCGGACAATATATCAACGTGGATTTTTTCATTCACACGGCGCGTCCGCTGGGCATGGCGGGCGGCGGAGTTTTACACGCCATCGAAGGGACGCTGGTCATCACACTGCTGGCTGCCATCTTCGCCATTCCGCCCGGGTTGTTAGCGGCATTTTACGCGGCGCGTTATCCAAATACAACTTTGGGTGTGGCGCTGCGTTTTGGCACAGACGTGCTTTCGGGCGTTCCATCTATCGTCATTGGATTGTTTGCTTATGCCGTGATCGTCAAGCCCATGGGACATTACTCCGCGTTTGCGGGCGGCGCGGCAATGGCGATGTTGATGCTGCCCACCATTATTCGCACCACTGAGGAAATGCTCAAACTCGTTCCGCACGCTTTGCGCGAAGGATCGCTGGCATTGGGCGCGCCTGAATGGAAGACATCCATCAGCGTAGTTTTTCCCGCCGCGCTGAATGGCGTCGTCACCGGATTTTTACTCGCGATTGCGCGCGCCGCCGGCGAGACTGCTCCGCTGCTTTTTACCGCGCTGGGCAACGAACGCTACGATGTTGGCAAGATCGTCACAAATGGCATTGCTCAAAAACAAAGCCTATTTCAAATCTTCGGGCGCATCTTTGACCAACCCGCCGATTCATTGCCGCTGACTCTTTGGAAATACGCGCAACAACCCTATCCTGAACGCATTCAACAATCGTGGGCGGTTGCGCTAGTTTTGATGCTCTTCGTTTTGCTCGTCAATATCATTGCGCGGTTGTGGATTGAATCCCGCAAGCGCCGTTTGCAGGGATGAAATTATGGAAACTCACATAACTAAAGTTGAAGTTAAAAATCTGGCGGTCTACTACGGTAAATTCCGCGCCTTGAGTGAAATTAACGCAAGCATACAAGCCAACAAAATCACCGCCATTATCGGACCTTCGGGTTGCGGCAAATCCACTTTGCTGCGCTCGTTCAATCGCATGAACGATCTGACGCCCAATGCGCGTGTTGAAGGTGAGATCATGCTTGACGGAAAAAATATCAACGCCGCTGGCGTGGATATTGTGGATGTTCGCCGTCGCGTGGGCATGGTCTTTCAAAGACCCAATCCATTTCCCAAAAGCATTTATGATAACGTCGCTTATGGTCCGCGTTTATATGGCGTGCGCGGTAAAAAGGATTTGGATGAGATCGTGGAGAAATCCTTGAAGCAAGCCGCGCTATGGGATGAGGTCAAGGATAAATTGCATCAAAGCGGACTTTCGATTTCGGGCGGGCAACAGCAGCGACTTTGCATTGCGCGCGCTCTGGCTGTCGAACCTGAAATTATTTTGATGGACGAGCCCGCCTCCGCGCTTGATCCAATTTCCACGCTGCGCATTGAAGAGTTGATGCAGGAGATCGTCAAGGATTACACCATCATCATCGTCACGCACAACATGCAGCAAGCCGCGCGCGTTTCGCATTTCACCGCCATGATGATGATTGACGAGAATCGTTCGGGTCGCCTGATCGAGTTCGATGAGACGCGCCGCATTTTCACCAATCCCAAAGACAAACGCACCGAAGATTATGTGACGGGCAGGTTTGGATAATTCTGGAGTCCAGAAGCTTGCTTCTGGATTTCCGACAGCAAGCTGTCGGACTCCAAAGGAGAAACTATGAAACCAAAAGTACTTTTTCTTTGCACCGGCAATTCCGCGCGGAGTCAAATGGCGGAAGGATTGCTCCGCGCGCTGGCAGACGACCACTTTGAAGTTTTTAGCGCGGGAACCGAACCGACAGGCAGAATTCTTCCAGAAGTTCAGGAAGTCATGCGCGAGATTGGGATTGATATTTCAAGTCAGTATTCCAAATCGGCGATGGAATATCTTGGCAAGCAAGTCTTCGCGCATGTCGTCGCCGTTTGCTCGGACGCGGAGGAAAATTGTCCCGCTATATTTTTGAGCATGGGGCTTCACGAACATTTTCCTTTCGATGATCCCGCCAAGTTCGACGACTCTACACGGCTTGAATCCACCCGCCGTGTGCGCGATCAGATCGAAGCGCGTCTGCGTCTGTGGTTGACTCAACAAAACATCGCGCCGAAAGAATATCGTTAATAGTACAATAACGTCATTGCGAGGGCGTTAGCCTAAAGCGCTCTCTATACTTATTAAGATTGCTTCGTCGGGAAGAATACCCTCCTCGCAACGACATAGATAAGAGGAAATCATGATTCGAAAAACATTTGAGAACGAGATTCAACAGGTAAAAGACGATGTGCTTCTGCTGGGCAGTCTGGTGGAACACGCTATCATCGGCTCGGTGGAAGCGCTGAAAAAACGCGACATCAAAGCCGCTCAGCAAATTATCGCGCAAGATAGAGAGGTCAACAAGAAACGCTTTGAAATTGAAAATCAATTGATGATCTTGATCGCCACGCAACAGCCGATGGCGCATGATTTGCGCTTGTTGGCTTCGACCATGGAAATCATTTCAGAATTAGAGCGCATGGGCGATTACGCAAAAGGCATCGCCAATATCAACATCCGCATGGGCGAAGAAAAATTGCTCAAGCCGTTGATTGATATTCCGCGCATGGCGCAAATCGGTACGGATATGTTGCATCGCTCGCTGACCGCTTTTGTGAATGAAGACGTCGCCGCCGCGCAAGCCATCCCTGCGGAAGACGACGAGGTAGACGCGCTCTACAATCAAATTTATCGCGAGTTGATGCTGTTCGTTATTCAAGACCCCAAAACGATTGAGCGCGCAAATTGGCTGTTATGGGTGGCGCACAATCTTGAGCGCGTCGCGGATCGCGTGACCAATATTTGCGAGCGGACTGTGTTTATCGCCACAGGCGAAATGGTCGAGATCAAAAACAGCGACGAGGAATTTTGGAAGGGGCAAAAGAATTCGTAACGCATACTTGACGCCAAGCGACAGCTATCTTTAAGATGGCTGTCGCTTTAAATATTTAAAATTGGAGTTCACCATGACCACAAATTACGACGCAATCATCATTGGCTCAGGCGCGGGCGGATTGACCGCTGCGGTGGCGCTGGCACAGGCGGGGAAGAAAGTAATCGTGCTTGAACAGCATGACAGACCCGGCGGGTGGACTCATTCGTTCACGTTGAGCGGTTATCGCTTTAGTCCGGGCGTGCATTACATCGGGTCGTTGGAAGAGGGCGGCGGATTGCGGCGCATTTATGACGGGCTGGGCGTGTCGCAGGATTTAACTTTTTGCGAACTCAACCCCGACGGCTATGATCACATCTTCATCGGCGACAAGCGCGTGGACTTTCCCAAAGGCAAAGAAAATTTAATTGAGCGGCTCAAGAGTCAATTTCCGCATGAAGCGCAGGGAATTGATTCTTATTTCAAAGATTTGGTCGCCATGATGGAGGGACTTTCCAGTCTCGGCAATTTGAGCAATCCGATCAAATCTGCGCTGAGCGCGGGCAGCGTCCTCAAATGGATTCGCGCGACGGGCGCGGATTTTATCAACGCGCATATCGGCGATCCCGTTTTGCGCGGAGCGCTGGCGGGGCAATCGGGCGATCACGGACTGCCGCCATCGAAGGTCTCGGCGTTTGTCCATGCGGGCATCACCTATCACTATCTCAACGGCGGATATTACCCGCTGGGCGGGGCGTTCGCGTTGCCGCGCGCATTTGTTCGCGCATTGAAAAGATCGGGCGGCGAGATTCGACTCGGCGCGCGCGTGAAGCGGATACTGATTGAGGGCAAAAAAGTTTTGGGTGTG
>JAVHOY010000178.1:0-11799 GCA_036170295.1 bacterium | reverse complement strand
GCCCACAATTTATCATCGCTGGTGATTTCAGGAGACATCGGTTCTTGAGACATAGTTTATTCCTCCGAGAAAAGTTGGTTTGAATTTCGGCAATTCTACAACCAATCATCCCAATATGCAACAAGGGCATTACCCCATTTGCGCGCTCATTAGGCGAGCTACTCAATTGAAATTACAAATTGATAATGCGGCTGCCCGCCTTCTTGTATCTCCACCGCTAGCGAAGGATATTTCTGGCGGATCACATCTGCGATGCGATTGGCTTCGGGATGCGACATGTTCTCGCCGTAGAACAGGGTGACGATCTCATGCTTGCCCGCGTCCGCTTTGACGAGCAATTCCATGACGCCCTGCTCCACTGATTCCGCTGAGACGATCAACTTGCCGTCCAGCAGCGCGATCACTTGTCCTTCTCTGACCTTCACGCCGTCAATTTCCACGCTGCGCGTGGCGATAGTGATCTCGCCCGTTTTTACGCCCGCTATGGCTTTCGTCATCTTCGCAGCAACTTCCTTCAAATCGCCATCGGAAGCGAGCGAGAGCATGGCGGCGAGTCCTTGCGGAACGGTGCGCGTCGGCACGACTTCCACTTGCTTGACGGTCACTTCCTTCGCTTGATTTGCCGCGAGAATGATATTCCCATTATTCGGCAGAAGAATCACTTTATCTGTCGGCAGGTTTTCAAATGAATTCAAAATGTCCTGCGTGGATGGGTTCATTGTTTGTCCGCCCGCGACAACAGCGGCGGCGCCCAGACTCGCAAAAATTCGACTCAATCCCGCGCCCGGCGAAACAACCACGACCGCGATCGTTCCGGGTTCCACCGCGTTGAATTGAATCTGACTATTCTTTTGAATATCGTCCATTTGCGCAAGCAGGTTTTCAATCGCGACTTTGGTCACCGTGCCAATGCCCATGATGTAATCAATCGGCTCGTAGCGTTTTTCGGTCGGCACATGAATGTGCATTCGATACATGCCCTCGCCTTCGCCGACTTGAATGGACGTGCCCATGTCTTCAAGTTTTCCATAGAAAGACAATAAATTCAATTCGCTGTTTGGCACGAAATCTACAACGACTTCGTAATCTTGTCCTTCTTCCACTTCTTCCAGCGCGCTTTCCAAATTCATCGCGGACATGGGTTGCACGCTCATCGTCGGCGTTTCAAGCGATTCGCCGAATACATGGCGCAACATTCCTTCGAGAATAAAGAAGAGTCCCTTGCCGCCAGAATCCACCACGCCCGCTTGTTTGAGAACGGGAAGCAACTCCGGCGTATTTTTGACCGCCTCGTCTGCGGCTTTGACCGCCACTTCAAGAATTTCTATCGCGTCCTTTGCGTCTGCCATCGCCGCTTCGGCTGCGTTGGCGACTTCTTTAATCACAGTGAGTATCGTGCCCTCCACCGGGCGGACGACTCCTTTGTAAGCGGTATCGCGCGCCTCGCACAGCGCTTTGACAAAAGTTTCTTTATCCAACACGGCTTTATCATGCACGCCGCGAGAAAATCCGCGCAGGATTTGGCTGGTGATCACGCCTGAATTTCCGCGCGCGCCCATCAATGCGCCTTTGGAAACAGCCGCCGCCATCTCGCTGAGATTGCGCGCGCCTGAATCTTTGACTTCATTCCACGCGGCTTGGAGCGTCAGCGTCATATTCGTGCCGGTATCTCCGTCAGGCACCGGAAAGACATTCAATGCGTTGACGATTTCTTTGTTGGTACGCAACCAGATTAAGCCCGCTTCTATCAGATACTTGAGCGATTGCCCGTCAATTGGCATTGTGCGGAATTTATTAACGCGCGCGATATCAATACCCATAAGGTTAGGCTCCTAATTTGCGCTGCTGACGCGCAAACCCGCCACATGCACATTGACGGAGTTGACGCGCAAGCCCAACGCTTTTTCAACGTGAAAGCGCACGGTGTTCGCCACGCTCTCCGCCACCGAATTAATGCGCGTCCCAAATTCAACGATAATGTTCAGATCAATATCAATATCGTCGCCTTTGTAGCGCACCGTGATTCCGCGCGAAGGTTCGCGCGTGATGGTGGATACAATTCCGTCCGCCAGACTCTTTGGCGCAAGCCCAACCACGCCATATGATTCTGAAACGGCATGATAAGCAATCGTCGCTACTGCGTTTGGCGAGATGTGAATTGCGCCTAGTGTTGTTGTTTCGTCGCCCATAGTTTTTCCTCGTCAGTCTCTCTGATGTTTTCTATATTTAACATTTTATCTTGAAGATGGTTGCGTTGTATGGTAGAATTTCGTGCCTTTCAAAAAAAGGCGCGTACTCAAGTAAGTTTGTAATCATGTAAGGAAAGGAATCGAATCATGGCTAAGTGTAACAATTGCGGAAAAGCGACCACCTTTGGACATAGTCGCTCGTTCTCATTACGCGCAACCAACCGCACGTTCAAACCGAATTTGCAAAAGGTTTCGGTGATGGAAAAAGGTCGTTTGGTTCAGAAGACGCTGTGCGCTAAGTGCATTAAGACTCTCGGCAAATCTGCGGCTTAAGTTTTTTCCATTCACATCAAAGGTCACGGCGTACGCCGTGATTTTTGTTTTAACTTTGACGTGTCGCCCTGAGCGTAGTAAACGCGCTCGGAATGACAGCGCCAATTAATTACGGCACAGGCGGATTGTACGCGAAGTAGACCATCATCCAAAATGGGATGAGTCCGCCGACGATGACCAACGCGAACAGGGCGAGGACAATGGTGGTCCAATCAATTTCGCTAAAGGCAGAAACAATTTCAAGGTCGTCTTGCGGCGCGGATTCTTCCACAGGCGGGGAATAAACGGGAGTAGATTCAGGTTGCGTGGGCAAAGGTCTATCTGTGGCGCGCAATCTTTCTACGATCTCAGGTCTGACGGCAATCACTGGCGCGGGCGGAGCAACAACGGGCGCAGGCGCGGCGTGTTGTGTTCCAAATTTTATCAACACGCGCCCAAGTTGATCGGCGGTGCGATAACGCGCGGAGGGTTCTTTGGATAAAACCTTCATGATGATTTCTTCGAGCGCGGATGGAATGTCGGGAATATATTCGCGGATGGGAATCGGGCGCGCGGAAGTGTGCAAGCGCGCAAGTTCTTGAGCGCTGGTTGCTGTAAACGGCGGCGTGCCGCAGAACAGTTCGTACATCGTCACGCCCAGCGAATACACGTCGGATGCGGGTGTGGGCGCTTCGCCGGCGGCTTGTTCGGGGGAAAAATAAAGCGGCGAACCCCAGACGACATTGGCGCGTTCGCCGCTGACGATGGTGGCAAGCGCGCGCGCGATTCCAAAGTCGGTCACTTTGAGGCGCCCGTCTTTTGAAACAAGCATGTTATGCGGTTTCACGTCGCAGTGGACAAGCCCAGCGCGATGCGCATACCCGATGCCCGCGCAAGCTTGAATGATAAGCGGAATGCCAGTTTCAACGGTAAAACGTCCGCGTTCGCGGATAAGTTGCTTCAGGTCTTTGCCGGGGATGTATTCCATGACGATGTAAAGCAGGTCGTCCGCAAATCCGAAATCATGCACGGTGACGATATTGGGGTGCGAGAGATTCGCGGCAGCGCGCGCTTCCATGCGGAAGTTCTTTTGAAAATCTGCATTGCTCGAAAAATCTTTTCGCAAAACTTTAATCGCAACATAGCGATCCAGCACAGGATCGCGCGCGCGGTACACATCCGCCATGCCGCCTGAGCCGATCTTTTCAAGCAGCTGATATCGTCCGTTGAGAAGAGAGCCTTGTTCCATCAAGAACGATTATAACATCTGGCAAATGAACTTTCCTTCGCGTTCAATCCGTTTTGGCGGCGTCATATAATTCTTTTCTGAAAAATTCAGGCAGCGCAAACGCCGCCTGATGAATTTCGGGGTTGATATATTGATTCACGCCGCGCGGATAGGGCGTCTTCAAGCCGTTCTCCCAAGGCGTATTTGAAATATACATAAAGCCGATTCCGCCGCCGGGGTAGGTGGGAATGTTGGCGTAATAATACGCGGGATTCTTCGTCAATGCTTTTGCCGATTTATAAATTTGCTTGATCAAGGCGGCGTCAAAAAACGGTTGCTCGCATTGCGTAGACGCGGCTCCGTTGGGCGTCAACGCGCGCGTCACGAGTTTATAGAATTCATCCGAGAATAATCGCTCCGCCATGCCAATAGGATCGGTAGTGTCAGAGATGACGACGTCGAACTGCGCGGGATTTTCTTCGAGGAAGCCAAACGCGTCGCGGACAAGCAGCTTCGCGCGTTTATCCGCCCATGGGTCGCCGAAAGTCGCGTGAAAATATTCGCGCGAAAGATCCACGACGCGCTGGTCTAATTCGCAGACGACGACTTCCTCCACCGATGGATAGCGCAAGACCTGTTGCAGCGAGCCGCCGTCTCCCCCGCCGACGATTAACACGCGCTTGGGATTTCCAACCGCGAGCATGGGAACATGCGCGATCATTTCGTGATAGCCCATGTTGTCGCGCTCGGTGAGTTGAATGACTCCATCGAGAATCATGGCGTTGCCAAAAAACTCAGTCTCGACAAATTGCAAATGCTGGTACTGCGTCTGCTCATCCGCAAGGATTTTTTTAACGCGGATCCCTTTGCGGTAATAGGGATGTAATTCTTCGGTAAACCAAATGCTCATAAGGATTCCTAGCGGCGCGACATGAATGTCGCGTTACGGCGTATTTATATCGCGATCGGCATTCGCGTTTCAATGGAAGCTTCGCGGTCGAGTTTGCGCAGCGAGAAATCATCCGCGCCGAAGGCTTCTTTGATACGCATGATTAACGGCATCATATCCTTGCCGATAGCGCAAGTGAAAAGGTCAATGGCGCAATAGCCATATTCGGGCCAGGCATGCAAACTTGCATGAGACTCTGACAGCAGCAAAAAACAAGTAAAGCCATGCGGGCTAAATTTGTAAAAGCCCTCATCCACAACCGTCAAACCGCTTTCATGCACGGCTTGCGAAAACAGCGAATAGGCTCGCTCGCTGTCCATAAGAATTTCAGGATCGCAATCGGAGAGGTCAAAAATAAAATGTTCGCCCAATTTCAAAGTTGCGTTCAATTACGCCTCCAAAAGAAAAATAAAAGAACCCGCCCAAAAACTTTCTTCAAACGATCCGCAAGATGTGCTCCCTGCGTAACGTATGAAACCGTCTTCGAGCAGACTCTGTGTGCGCGCATTTATACTCTGTCTCGGCGCAGCGTCAATCTTTTAAGTCAGTGAATATTGTTTACTGTTGCGCCGCGCGTAAGTCAAAATCGTCATAGCGCGGAATTCACAGGTCATAATCGTCGCTTAAAAGTTTTTTTTATCAATGATTTAATGCGAGCGTAAAATCGGCGCAAAAAATAAAACTTTGGTACACTCCAACCGCGAGTCGAAAGCCGCAAGTCTTCAGATCTTTGACCTTCGACTTTTGACATTCAACCATGAACGCCTCCATCTACATCCATGTTCCCTTCTGCAAACATCGCTGCGCGTACTGCGACTTTAACACTTATGCGAATCAAGAGTCTTTGATTCCCGACTATGTCAACGCGCTCATTCAGGAAATCGAGTTTATCGGGAATCAGCTTTCCAACTTTCCAGCTTTCAACATTCCAACTCTCTTCTTCGGAGGCGGGACTCCTTCGCTGCTTTCGCCGAGTCAATTTGATTTGATCTTGAAAACCTTACGCGCTTCATTCAACTTTGCTGCGGATATTGAAATCACTACCGAAGCGAATCCTGGAACCGTGACGCTGGAGAATCTTCGCGCGTTGAGGGAGATGGGAATCAATCGCATCAGTTATGGAGTTCAATCCGCGAACATGGAAGAATTGCGGATGTTGGAACGAGCGCATAATTTCTTTGACGTGATTGAAGCCGCAGCCAACTCGCGCAAAGCCGGCTTTGACAATCTCAATCTTGATGTAATCTATGGCTTGCCTGAACAAACTCTGCAAACATGGAAAACAACTCTTCAGCGCATTGTTGATCTGCGCCCCGAGCACATTTCCGCCTACGCGCTCACGCTCGAACACGGCACGCCGTTTGGAAGTTGGTCGTCCAAAGGTTTGTTGCCCATGCCCGATCCCGATCTCGCCGCCGACATGTACGAATACGCGGAAGAGTTCTTAGCCGCGAACGGATATGAGCATTATGAAATATCCAATTGGGCAAAAACAAATTCTGAATTCAGAATTCAGAATTCAGAATTTATGTGCCGTCACAACCTCCAATATTGGCGCTCGCTCCCCTATCTCGCCTTCGGCGCGGGCGCGCACGGATACGCAAATGGTTACCGTTATTCAAACGTCCTGCGGATCAAAACTTATATTGAGCGACTTCTTCATCCTTCATCCTTTATCCCTCATCCTTTTCCTCTTTCTCCCGCAACTGTGAATCAACATAAGCAGAGCGTGGAAGATGATATCTCGGATTATATGATCAACAATTTACGGTTGACTCAACTCGGAGTCGCTGATGCAGATTTCAGATCAAGATTTGGGCGCGGACTTTTGGACGTCTACCCAAAAGAAGTGGAAGAACTTATCCGTAATGGGTTGCTTGAATATGCAAAAACTTCCGAGCTTTTAGAGAACTCGGAAGTTTACAGACTCACGCAACGCGGAAGATTATTGGGGAACCAAGTCTTCATGCGGTTTGTGTAAAAATTTTCAACAACTCCATCGGCGCGTGAACGACATAATCTGGTTTGGCAGTGAGCAGCCTTTCAAGGCTTTGATGTCCCCAGCCAACTGCAATGCTTTGGACAGATGCCTCCTGCGCGGCGCGAATATCGCTCAGTGAATCGCCGATCATAAACACATCAGCCTGCTGTGAAAACTGCATCCGCGCCTTTGAGATTTTTTCCGCTTTAGAGCCCGGCGAATCAATTCCATGAATCACTTGAAAACAATCCTCCAAGCCATGCTCGGCAAGAAATGCTTTTACATTCTGCGTTGAATTGGTGGTGACAACGCCAAGCACATGATTTACAGATAGCGCCTGCGCCACTTCGGCAAAATTATTAAAAATAGCCGGCGGGGATTTCTTCGAGGCAGTTTTTTCCAAACAACGGCGGACAAATTCATCCACCAGCGCTTCAGGGACTTCCATCTGCCGTCCGTACGTGGCGAATGACATAACTTCCAACGAACTTAAATCAGAAGCAATGGCGGTATGCTTCACGCCCAATTCATCACACGCCTCCTGCCCAAATTGCAGCAGGTCATTGAGCGTATCCGCGAGAACGCCGTCGAAATCGAAAAGGATAAGGGACATGGGATAAAACCTTTCATGCTTGAATAATAAAAAATGACCTCCGAATTTTCAACAACTCGGAGGTCGCACATTACCAACTTACCGATCTATCAATTACTTTTTCTTTGCAACTTTCTTGACAACTTTCTTCACAGCGGGTTTCTTTGCGGCAACCTTCTTCACCTGATGCTTCAAAGCCGCGTGAGCCGCCGCGAGACGCGCAATCGGCACACGGAACGGGGAACATGAAACGTAGTTATTGCCGATGATGTGACACCACTCAATCGAATCGGGGTCGCCGCCATGTTCGCCGCAGATGCCCACTTCAAGGTTCGGGCGAGTTGCGCGCCCTTCATTGATCGCCCATTGCATCAACTTGCCAACGCCGTCGCGGTCAATCGTCTGGAAGGGATTTTTTTCGAGAACGCCCTGCTCCTGATAAGTGATCAGGAAGTTGCGCTCGGCGTCGTCGCGCGAATAGCCATAAGTCATTTGCGTTAAGTCGTTCGTGCCGAAGGAGAAGAACTCCGCCTGCTTTGCCACTTCCTTTGCGGTCACCGCCGCGCGCGGAATTTCGATCATCGTGCCAAATTTATAGTGGAACTTCACGCCTTTTTCCTGCATGACTGCGGCGGCGATGCGAATCAGGCGCGGCTGAATCCATTCCAATTCTTTGACCGTCCCCGTCAGCGGAATCATCACTTCGGGCTTGACGACGATGCCGCGCAACGTACAATCGGCGGCGGCTTCAAAAATCGCGCGGACTTGCATCTCGACGATCTCAGGCATGACAATGCTCAAACGCACGCCGCGCAAGCCCATCATCGGATTCGACTCGTGCATACTTTTCACCGACGCGAGCAAATCTTCTTTTTCTTTCAAGCCTGCGCTCTCGCCTTTGACGCGCATCGTGACGACTTCTTCAAATAATTTTTCTTCGTCCTGCATGAACTCATGCAAAGGCGGGTCAATCAAGCGGATGATAACGGGATATCCGTCCATCGCTTCAAAGAGTCCGTCAAAATCTTTACGTTGATACGGCAGAAGCTTATCAAGCGCCGCTGTGCGTTCCGCGCTGGTCTTAGCGAGAATCATGCGCTGCACAATCGGCAGACGTTCGGGTTCAAAGAACATATGCTCCGTGCGGCAGAGACCAATGCCCACCGCGCCGTAAGAACGAGCGCGACGCGCATCCTTTGGATAATCGGCGTTCGCCCAAACTTGCAATCCGCGCGTGGGCGAACCAGCGGGAGCGACGCGAACGTCTTTGCGCGCGCAAATTTCATCCGCCCATTTGAGCAAAGTCAGCAAATCAGTTTGCTCTTCCAACGAAGGCGTGACCATCGGAATCTTGCCGACGAAAACTTGTCCCGTTGTGCCGTCTACAGAAATCCATTCGCCTTCTTTGACGGTTACAGCGCCGACGCGCATCTCGCGTTTTTCAAGATCAATCTTGATGGCGGAAGCGCCCACCACGCATGGGATTCCAAATTGACGCGCCACCACCGCCGCATGAGACGTTGCGCCGCCTTCGCTGGTCAACACGCCCTGCGCCGCGATCATGCCGTGCACATCGTCGGGCTTGGTAAACGGGCGCACCATGATCGTTTTCTGTTTATGTTCTTTCGCCATCTTCTCAGTCGTATCCGCGTCGAAATAAATTTGACCGACCGCCGCGCCCGGCGAAGCGTTGACTCCTTTTGCGACAAACTTGCCGTCTTGCTCGGCTTGCTTCATCGCGGAAGAATCAAATTGAGGATGCAACAACAAGTCTACATTTTCAGGCGTGACGCGCGCGACCGCTTCTTCTTTTGTAATCAACTTTTCATTCGCCATATCCACCGCGATCTTAACCGCCGACATGGCGGTGCGTTTTGCGACGCGAGTTTGAAGCATCCACAACTTGCCGCGCTCGATGGTGAATTCCACATCTTGCATGTCGCGGTAATGCTTTTCAAGTTTGGCGGTAATATCCATGAATTGTTTGTACGCGCTGGGCAGATGTTTTGCGAGATTCACAATTGGGTCTGCGTTGCGAATCCCCGCCACCACATCTTCGCCTTGCGCGTTGAGCAAATACTCGCCCATCATTTTGCGCTCGCCGGTGGAGGGGTTGCGCGTGAACGCCACGCCCGTGCCGGAGTCGTCGCCCATGTTGCCAAAGACCATCGCCACAATATTGACGGCGGTGCCCAGCGTATGCGAGATGCCTTCCTTGTTGCGATAATCTACCGCGCGTTTGGCGTTCCATGAGCGAAAGACCGCCTCAGTCGCCAAACTCAATTGTTGATAGGGGTCTTGCGGAAAATCATCGTGCGTTTCTTTTTTATAAATCTGCTTATAAATTCCCGCCATCTCGCGCCAATTTTCAGCGCTCATTTCCGTATCCAGTTTATATCCCTTTTTTGCTTTATATTCTTTCAATGGATTTTCAAAGGCTTCGTCGGCCACGTCCATGACCACTGTGCCGAACATTTCGATCAAGCGGCGATATGAGTCATACACAAAGCGCGGATTGCCCGTCGCGGCAATCATCCCATCGGCGGTTTGATCCGTGACGCCGATGTTCAAAATGGTATTCATCATGCCCGGCATGGAAAATTTTGCGCCCGAGCGACAAGAAACCAAAAGCGGATTTTTCGCGTCGCCAAATTTTTTGCCTGTTTGTTTTTCAACGACCTTCAACGCTTTTAATGCCTGTCCCCACATCCCCGCTGGAAATTTTCCCGTTCTCTGATACTCGTTGCATGCGGCGGTTGTCGCTGTAAAAAACGGCGGAACGGGAACGCCTGCGCGAGTCATATCTAAAAGCCCCGCGCCCTTTCCCCCGACAATCGCTTTGACTCCATCCCACGAACCGCCTGCGAGTCTTTCCACCTCTTTCACTTCGCTGAAAAGATAAACCCATTTCATGATCGCAACCTCCACAAGATTAAGTTGAAAGATTATTATTTGACCGTGACATATTCTATCAAAAAAAATTGAATGCACAAATGACGAAAATCACTTCATTTGACGAGGTTCAATCTGTTAGCTCATTGCAAAGCTCAAACGCGCATAAATCAGCGATAATACAGCATACCAATATGACCACAAAAATATTAGTTATTGACGACGACATAGCCATCACCGAATTGATGAGCGCATTGCTTCAGGCGCATGGGTTTGATGTAATCACAACCAACAGCGGCGTTGAGGGCATTAAACTTGCGGCGGAAAAAAATCTCAGTCTTGTGTTGCTTGACTTGATGATGCCAGACCTTGACGGGCGGCAAGTCAGCGAAGAGATACGCAAATTTAGCGTCGTCCCCATTCTGATACTTTCCGCCGTGAGCGACCCAAGCATGATCGCCGAGGTGTTAGACGCAGGCGCGGATGGTTTCCTGACCAAGCCCGTTTCGACGAACATACTCGTCGCGCACATCAAGAAGATGACCAAGCAAACTGGTTCGCTTGAAAATATGGTTCCTACGATAAGCGCCAGCATTGCCAGAAATCCCCAATCGCTTCCTTCTTAATTCAAATCTGATGCTAACGGAAAAACCCGCCGCTTCAACGCGACGGGCTTTTTTTATTTCAAAGATTTCAACGCCTCGGCAGTTTTCTCCGCCGCATCCATCATCAAGGCGTGACCGATATTGGGAAGTTCGATCAACTGCGCCTTAGGAAATGAGTTTTTTATTTCGCGCGCGCGGTCAACGGGTATTAGATTGTCCGCATCGCCATGTATAAGAACAAGCGGAAATTTAGCCAATAAAACAGTTTGGTCTTCTCGTTCAGCCATCGCCTTCAACGCGCCGATCACGCCGCTTTTGCTTTGCTGATTGATCAAACCACGAATTGCATTTTGCGTTTTTACATTCGCAGAGAATTTGGCGGTCATTGCATCCGCGACAACGCTCGCGCCTTTTTCAGCGACTTGTTCCGCAGTTTTATAACGTCCTTCTTTTTGCGCGGATATATCCGCAAGCGCTTGAGATGCGACCAACCCCAAAGCGCTCACTCGCTGCGGATATTTTTTTGCAAACGCCAGCGCGACGTAACCGCCCATTGAGTGACCCGCGAGCGCGATTTTTTCCACGCCCAATTGATCGAGCAAGCCCGCAAGATCATCCGCCATATCCGACATTGTGTACGGCGAATCAATCGCGGAGGATTGACCAAATCCGCGCAGGTCGGGCAAGATAAGATCGAAATCGCTTTTCAACAAAGAGGCGACGTCACTCCACGTCGTATGGTCCAACGGAAAGCCGTGAATCAACATCAACGGCGTTCCGCTTCCCAATCGTTCGTAAGCCAACTTAATATTATTTACCGATATTGTTTTCATCCTTCATCCTTTTCTCGCTACTTCCACTTCACATTGACTTTCAACTTGCTGCCCAATTTTGATTTGTAAAAGACATAACCGTTGTCGCGTCCAAATTCAAAGACGCGGCGCGTGATCTCTACATCCATCTTACAATATTCGGCGATCTTATCCAACTTGCCCGCGCGAAACCATTCGACGGCTTTGAGTCCATCCGCGCTTTTGGTCGCGCCCAAACT
>JAVHOY010000177.1:0-11825 GCA_036170295.1 bacterium | reverse complement strand
TTACGGCGCGGGCACGACGGCGAGAAAGTCGGAGGCTGCCCAGCCTGCGCGCGTTTCGTCATACGGCGCAACAAGTTTCCACCATGTATATCCGTCTGCGGTTTGCGGTCCTTCGCGCACGATGAACACTTCCGATTCGCCGCCGAAGAAAACAAGGTCGCTGCTCAAACTTGGCGCGGAATGAATTTTCAATCCCTCGCCGTCGGTGCCGCTGATTTGCACATAAACGCCAATGCCAATTGTATTCGGCGCGAGCGTGGGTGTGGCGTTCGGGTCAGTGGTGGATGTAGGAGTCGCGTTGGGCGTATGCGTCGGCGCGGGGATCATGGTCAAATCGGCGGGCGCGAATCCCACTTCAGGAGAGAAGCGCGGCGAAGTCCAGCCGATGAGAATCAGCGTGGCGATGAGTAAAAGCGCCGCGACGGAGATCATCCCGATCATGACATAGCGATTGAAGTAAGGTTTTAAGTCCATGTTTTGAGTTTACCGCGTAGGGGCAGATTGCGATCTGCCCTTACTTTGTATTTGGATTTTTCAACAAATATAACGCATCGTTCGGAATCAACACTTTCAATGCGCGATGTTTCACCGCAAGGTTTACTTGACGACTGCCGAGCGCGGGTTCGCCGTCTATTTGAATGGAGAATGCCGCGTCAGATTCGATTCGCGCCGAACGAAAAGAAATTTTGCGCGCCTGATCCGATGCAAGGTGGCGTCCCGACGCGAGATCGAACACATGCATCAGCGCATCCGCGAGGCTGTCTCCGCTTAAGAGCCATAGATCCATTTCGTTATCGTCAAGCAAAGCGTCGGGAGAAAGCAGCGACAACCCGCCCGCGTAATGACGAACATTATTTGCGACTGCGAGAACATAATGCCCTTCAACCAATTCGTCGTCAACATAGATTCGCAGATCGAGTCCGTGCCAGAAGGTGGCTTCCCATACGATGGTTGCGAAGTAATGCGGCACGGCGATATGTTTGAACAAACGCGGACGCGGCTCGATCTTATGAATGGTTTGCGCGTCCAAGCCAACGCCTGCCCACAATAAAAATGGATGGTCGTTGCACACGCCGACGTCCACATATTGCGGCGCGACGTTTGCCAATTTTTTTGCGTTCTCTTTCAACGCGCCCCAATTGAACAAACCGAATGGCTTCTGACCTTGCTCAATTGCCCAGACATTCGCAGTGCCTGCGGGCAACACGGCAAGCGCGGTCTCTGAATCGATCAATCCACTGGCAACTTGATTGATGGTACCGTCGCCGCCGATAGCAAAAACCGCGTCGTAATTTTCACGCGCCGCCTGATGCGCGGTCTGCGTGGCGTGTGTGCCGTTCAACGTCTCGGCAATCTCCATGCTCCAGCCCGCCGCTTTAAGCGGAGCGATGATTCCGCGCACAAAGCGCTTGACAGAATATCGTCCCGCCGCCGGGTTGTAGAGGAGCAGTCCCTTTCGCATGAGTGGGATTATACCGTGACAACAATTTTCATAATGAGAACATCTGACAACGCATTTCAAAATTGACCGAATCGGAATCAATGGGGTATAATTCCGCGCCGCTCAATAAACAGTCAACTCCCTAAACGGGGATTGCAATCATCTTTACACAAGGAAGTAATCGAATGGTAAAAAGAACCTATCAGCCCAAAATTCGCCGCCGTATGCGCGTGCATGGTTTTAGACAGCGCATGTCCACCGCCGACGGTCGCAACGTTCTCAAACGCCGCCGTTTGCGCGGTCGTTACAAACTCACAGTGAAAATGAACGAACACGTCAAGCGCGTTCGTTGGTAAATTTTCGCGCGTTCTCTTGCGCGGAGAAATAGCGAGGCGCGGGTGCAGAGAAAATTTCGTCTGACCCGATCTGAAGACTTCAAGCGGGTGCGGCGAACTGGCAAGTCCTACGCTCATCCGCTTGTTGTGTTAGTTATGCAAGCCGCAGAGACCTCTACGCATACGCGCGTGGGCGTTGTCGCGGGCAAAACGACAGGCAACGCCGTTCAGCGCAATCGCGCCAAGCGGATTTTACGCGAAGCCATGCGCCCCTTGCTTGCCTCCCTCGCTTCTCATTGGGATATGATGTTGATTGCCCGCCCCGCGCTGGTCAACGCCACCCTTGAAGATACCCGCGCCGCGCTGATTAACCTCCTGCAACGCGCTCAAATTCTCCCGTGAATGAATCCTGAAAAACAAGAATTTCATCTGCACGATTATTCCGACGAGCCGCGCCTCAGCGAGATGCCGCGCACGTTGGTCAACTTGCCGCGCATCGTTGCGCTGGCTTTGATTCGTTTATATCAAAAGATTGTTTCGCCCGCGCTGCCAGCGAATACTTGCCGCTTTTATCCGTCCTGTTCGCATTACGGGTATCAAGCCGTTTACAAATACGGCGCGTTGAAAGGTTCGCTCATGGCGGCGTGGCGCGTCTTGCGCTGCAATCCGTTCAACCCCGGCGGATACGACCCCGTAAAATAGTTTGAGACCCGCTGGGTCTTTAGGAGTAACACCAATTTGAATACAAAACGCTTGATACTGATTTCACTGCTGATGCTGCTTGGAGCATTGATCTTAAGCGCATGTTCGGGACGCGCTCCCTCCAACAACTGGCACGGACTCGCCGCAGACGCGGAACGCGCTTACCTTTCTAACGGCTCGTTCGTCTACGCGGTAGACCTAAAGACGGGCAAGCAAGTCTGGCAATATCCCGCAGCCGCCGACAGCAAATTGCTGTTTTATGCGACGCCTGTTCTCACCGCCGACAGTCAACTCTTAATCGGCAGCGCGGGAACGACCCACTCACTTTTCAGCCTTGACCCCGCAACTGGCACAGAGAAATGGGCGTTCGACAGCAATAAAGCCGCGTGGCTGGCTTCTCCGCTGGTCTTCAACGACGCAATCTACGCGCCTAACACAGACGGTTTCTTATATATTCTGGATATGAACGGAAAAGAATCTGCCGCCCCCCTTGAACTCGGCGGCGCATTATGGTCGGCGCCGACAACGGACGGAAAATTGATTTACGTCGCCTCCCTCGATCATCATGTGCACATCATAGACCCCGCCAACGGCATGTCTAGCAAAAGCGTGGACTTGGGCGGCGCGGCGCCGAGCAGCCCAGTAATCGCCAGCGACGGCGCGTACGTCGGCTCATTCGCTTCCACCGTTGAATTCATCGCGCCAAACGGCGAACATAAAATCGTCGCCAAAGCCGCAGATTGGATTTGGGGAGCTCCCGTTTTAGACGGCAAGACTTTGTACTACGCCGACTTGAAAGGCAACGTCGTCTCGTTTGATATTGCCAGCGGCAAACAGAATTGGAACGCCGCGCAGTCGAATGATTCCATCGTAGCGAGTCTACTCGCGCAGGGCAATCAGATTTACGTCGCGACCGAAGCGGGGAATCTCATTGCGTTAGACAGCGCAGGAAAAACTGTGTGGGAGAAAAAAATCGGCGGCAATCTTTATACCGCGCCTATCGCTTCGGGCGATTTGATCCTCGTCACGCCGTATCAAGCCGAGTTTGCTCTTGCCGCTTATGACGCGGCAGGCAAGCAAGCCTGGACCTTCACGCCAGCAAAATAAGGAAATTAACCCATGTGGGATACCATCATCATCTACCCGATGACCAACGTTTTATTGTGGATTTATGACGCGCTTGGTCATGGTCCGCACATGTTCGGTCTTGCCATCATATTATTCACGATTTTAATTCGTTTGATCACCTGGCCCTTCAACGCCGCGCAAGTCAAAGGCGCGCAAGCCATGCAAGAATTGCAAAACGATAAAGAATGGCAGGATATTCAAAAGAAATACGCGAAGGACAAAGAAAAACTCGCGCAAGAACAAATGCGAATTTACAAGGATCGCGGCATTAATCCTTTCGCGTCTTGCCTGCCGACGCTGTTGCAATTCCCCATTATTATCGGCTTATATCAAAGCATCACGCGCGCGCTTTCCGCCACGCCGCTCGACATGCTCAAACTTGCGCGCACCATGTATTCATTCCAAAATGTGCAAAACATTATTCCGCTCAACAGCAAATTTTTATGGATGGATTTAGGACGCCCCGAGTCGATTCAAATTCTTGGCTTTGCGCTGCCCACGCTCGCGGTGATCGTCGCGCTGACCACTTACGTTCAATCCAAATTGACTATGCCGACTTCCACCAACCCCAACGATCAATCCGCGCAAATGTCGGGCATGATGAGCATCTACATGCCGCTCTTGCTGGGCTGGTTCGCGTTGAACTTTGCTTCGGGCATCGCGGTTTATTTCATCACCAGCAACTTACTGGGCGTCATTCAATACGCCGCAACCGGGCGCGCCAATTGGAGCAGCCTCATTCCCGGCGGCGCGAAAAAAACTTCCAAGAAAAAATAGGGAGGCACTATGAACGAGCAGACTACGCTTGAGATCATCGCCCCAACTGTTGAAGAAGCCCTCGCGCAAGGACTGGCTCAACTCGGGCTAACGGCAGACGCCGTTTCTATTGAAGTGTTGGATTCAGGCAGCAAAGGATTATTTGGACTCGGCGGACGACAAGTGCGCGTGCGCCTTTCAGTCAATCCGCCGCCCGGCGCTTTCACTCCCGCGCCAAAACCAAAGGTTGAATCTGTTCCTGCAAAGCGGAAAGAATCTGCGCCCAAAGCGCGCGAGCCCAAACCTGCGCCCGCCCCAGCCGCGAAGAAGCCCGCGCCAAAATCTGTCGCGCCTCAAAAAATCGAGCGCGCCGATCAGGATCCGCTGCTGGATACGACCGAAGCCGTTGTGTCAAAACTGCTCAGTCATCTCGGTATGCAGGCGCAAGTCTCCGCGCATTATGACGAGACCAACGCGGACGACCGCCGCTCCATTCAAGTGGACGTGCGCGGAGACGACCTCAGCGCGCTGATCGGGCGGCAGGCTGAAACCTTGAACGCTTTTCAATACATCGCTTCGTTGATCGTCGGCAAACAGACGCAACAATGGGTGCAACTCGTCGTGGACGTGGAGGGCTATCGCAGCCGCCGCGAGAAGCAAGTGAAGCAAATTGCGCTGCGTATGGTCGAGCAGGTTATCAAAACGGGACGCAAAGCCACGCTCGAACCGATGACCTCCAGCGAACGCCGCGCCATTCACATTGAGTTACGCAATCATCCCGCAGTGACCACCGAAAGCACAGGCGAAGAGCCGCATCGCAAAGTGGTGATCTTGCCGAAGAAGTAGAAAACAAAAATCTCCGAGTTCTTAAGAACTCGGAGATTTTTTTGCTTTTACGGCGTAACCGTAACCGTCGGCGTCGCTTCTACAAACGGCGTGGGTGTGGATGTAAACGTAGGCGGCGCCAGCGTTGAAGTAGGAACAACATCCGCCGCAGATTCGGGCAAGCCCATCATCATCAATTGCCAGGCGATGTCCACATCGTCGGCGGCGATGACGGGGAACGCGGGCAAATTGCCCAACGCCAAATCCAGCCGCGCGAGGATCGCGTCCAACGCGGAGAGTTGATAGGCGGGCGCATCCACGCTCAACGCGGAGATAAGTTCGCGCGCAGATTGCACATCTTGTTTGGCGATTCCAAAATTGCTTTGCGAGAGATACAAGCGCGCGCGGGAAAGCGTCTCAATGGCGCGAGTAAACATGATCTCGCGCTTCAACGCGATCATCACGCTGTTGTTTTGCGTAGCGCTTTCCTTTTCAAGCGCGGCTTGCATTTCTTCGAGTTTGGCAATGCCGGCGGTTTGCGTCTCGATGGTTTGTTCAATCGCGCCAACGCGGAGATTTAGCGCGTCGAGTTGCGATTGCAAATCTGCGACTTGCGCTTGGAGGCTGCGAATGTTCGCGGTGTTTTTTTCCACAGGCACGATCAACTTCTCGTTGAGATACGGCAGACCAAAATAAAGCGCCGCGCCGATGGACGCGATGAAAGCCAGCGTGACGATTAATTTTAACAAGGCGCGCAAAAAATTAACAAACGCTTTTCCCAAGCGCGATAGGAAAGACGATGTTTCCGCGTCGGCGGATTCTTGCGGCGCAGGCTGACTCTTCTCAAGAGTTGGAGCGGGTTCTTCCGCCGCCGCGACCAGCGCGCGATTTTCGGCATTGAGCTCGCCCGCTTCAAACGCGGATTGCATTCGCGCGAGAAGATTCTTGCCCATGCCGCGCGCCTTCAAACAATCGTCCGCCGTATCAAAGGGACGCGCAGCGATGATATTCTCCGCAAGCGAGTTCGTAATGCCGCGAGTTTTGGTTAATGCGTCAAGTTCCGCTGTGTTCAAAAAATTGAGAAAGTCATTCATGGAAGCGCCTCGTGTCTGATTTTTTCTTTTATTTTATCATTCAAACAAAATACTTTGCTATAATCCCTCCCATGACCTATCTTGATTACGCCGCCACCACCCCCGTTGATAAGCGCGTATTGGACGCCATGCTTCCCTACTTCAGCGAATCGTTTGGGAATCCATCTTCCGCGCATCGTTATGGACAAAGAGCCGAAGCCGCCGTTGAATCAGCGCGAGAGACTGTCGCCTCAATTTTGCATTGCCGCGCGGATGAAATCGTCTTCACCTCATGCGGTTCAGAATCCGACAATCTCGCGCTGCGCGGCGCGGCGCTGGCGCGCAGAAATGACTCAGGCGCAAAATGGATTCTCGCCGCGAAGACCGAACATCACGCCGTTAGCAAGACCGCGCTTCAACTTGAAAAAGAATACGGCTTCTCGCTTGAATGGTTGGACGTGAACGAATATGGCGAAGTGACGCCTGACGCATTACGCAAAGCCGTTTGCGATCAAACCGCGCTGGCGTCTGTGATGTACGCAAATAATGAAATCGGCTCGCTCAATCCAATTGCAGAACTCGCCGCAATCGCCAAAGAAAATCACATTCTCTTTCACACCGACGCTGTGCAAGCCGCCGCGTATTTGGACGTTGACGTTGAAACGCTCGGCGTGGATTTGATGTCGCTGGGCGGACATAAATTTTACGGTCCCAAAGGCGTGGGCGCGTTATATATTCGCAAGGGAACAAAATTGATTTCGCACAACACCGGCGGCGGACAGGAATTTGGTCTGCGCGCGGGAACGCAGAATGTGCCGTACATTGTCGGCTTTGCCGAAGCGCTGCGTCTCGCCGCAGAAGAACGCGCGCAGAGAATCGCGCATGTCAAACCGTTGCGCGATCAAATCATCGGGCGCGTGTTGGAAGAAATTCCCGATTCAAAATTAACAGGTCATCCTGAAAAGCGTTTGCCCAATCACGCTTCGTTTGTCTTCAAAGATGTGGACGGCAACCTTTTGTTGCAACTGTTAGACGCTTCAGGCTTTGCCTGCTCCTCTGGCTCCGCGTGCAAAACGGGAAATCCCGAACCTAGCGAAGTCATCACCGCGCTCGGCTTTGAAAGAGATTGGGCGCTAGGCTCTTTGCGAATTACGCTTGGAAAAGATTCAACCGTCGAACAGATTGATTCTTTCTTAAAGACGTTGCCTACTTTAGTTGATAAAGCGAGAAAATTAACTAACTAACCTGTTTCCTTGTTTACCTGTCTACTTTCACCTTGAAAACAAAAATCATCACTCTCGAATCCCACGACGATCTCATCTCTGTCCGCGATAAATTATCGTGGGCGAAGACTCCGCGCATATTGCTCATCTGGCCCAAATACGAAAAAGTCGCTCTGCGCGTGTTGGATTTAAAAGTCTTGCAACGCCACGCCGATTCGCTCGGCGCGCAGTTGGGATTGGTCACGCGGAAACTCAAAGTGCGACGCGACGCAGAGTCGCTTGGCATCCCCGTATTCAAATCCACTTCGCAAGCGCAACGCGATGCGTGGGCTGATTTTGCTCCGCGCGTGAGACACATTCCAAACGCGCCGCGCCGCGATCTGCGCGAGATGCGCGCAACCGTGTACGCGAAAGAATCCGCGTGGCGAACGTCTTTACTGGGGAGAATCATCGCGTTCGCGTTTGGGGTCGCGGCAGTCTTGACGCTTGCGATTCTCTTCGCGCCGCGCGCCCAAGCGACGTTGTATCCCGAAATGCAAATTCAATCGGCGGTGATTCCAGTCAGCGCGAGCGAAGCCAACGAGACGGTATCCATCACGGGCGAGATTCCTGCGCGAAAATTATCCGCGACGGTCGGCGCGGAACAATCGCTTGCGATTACAAGTATGATCTCGACGCCGAAATCAAAGTCGCAGGGCATTGCGCGATTTACAAATTTGAGTCAAGGCGAAGTGAGTATTCCCGCTGGGACGATTGTCGCAACGGCGGACGAACCGCGCATTCGTTTTGTGACGCTGCACGATACGCTTTTGGGAGCGGAAAATAAATTTGTGGATACGCCGATCGAATCTTATCAAGCGGGCGCAAGCGGAAATGTGGGCGCGGGCGCGATTACAACCGTCGAAGGAACGCTTGGGCTTTTGCTGACGGCGACAAATCCCAATCCGCTCAGCGGCGGCGCGGATATTCAGCAGACGGGCGCAAGCGACGCCGACCGCGCGAAGTTGCGCGAGACGCTGCTGGAAAATTTGCGCCGCGAGGCTGAGGCAAAAATGCGCGCGCAAATTGCGCCCGCCGATCTTTTTTTGTCGGATACTTTTGAAGTTTCAAACAGCGTCGAAGAAATTTTTACGCCCGCCGCAGGCTTGCCCGGCAAAACGTTATCGCTGAAGATGCAAGTTGAATTTTCAGCGCAAACTATTTCAGCGGCAGATTTGAATCAGTTAGCGCTGAGCGCGTTAAGTTCTTCCATCCCCGATGACTTTCAAACAATAGATGCGGCAAAATTCAAAACGCTCGCCGCCCCAGCGACAGACTCGACGGGCGTTACGCATTTTAAGATTGAAGCCACGCGCGCGTTGATTCATAAAATAGACGCGCTGCAAGTTTTCTCAATCGCGCGCGGACGCGAGCCTGCGGCGGTCAAAGATGAATTGGTAAAAAAATTATCCTTGCGTCAAGCGCCTGAAATTACGCTTACGCCTTCGTGGTGGAAGTGGATGCCGTTGATCCCGTTCAATATTTCGGTGGAGATAAAATGAGAATTCTCGCGGTAGATCACGGTGAAAAACGAATCGGGCTGGCGTTGAGCGATGAGACCGCTACAATCGCCAATCCGCTTAAAGTTATTGAGCATGTCTCGCGCGCCATTGACGCCGCGCAAGTCGCCGACGCCGCCGCGCAAAACAACGTCAAGTTAATTGTCGTCGGGCAATCTTTTGACGAAGACGGAAATCCAAATCCCGCAGGCAGACGCGCGGCGCGCTTTGCCGACGAGTTAAAAAATCAAACGAATATTCCCATTGAACTGTGGGATGAATCATTCAGCACGCAAGACGCGCGCGCCGCGCGCATTCAACTCGGCGTATCGCGCAAAAAACGCGCGGGACATCAAGATATGTTTGCGGCGGCGGTAATTCTACAATCATATCTTGAGGCGAAACGCGGTTCGTAATTCGTAAAATTCATCCCTCATCCTTTTCTTCCCCCATGCGCCGTTATCACATCGTCCTAATTCTCCTCGCAACTTTTATTATCATCGCCGTCGTCTTCGGTTATATTCCCGCGCGCGCTTCGCTGATGTATGGAACGCCCGCCAATCATCTCAGCGTTTCGCAGCGCATTGATTATTCCACGCGTCTGCTGATGCACGGCGACGCGCTCACGGCGCCGCTTGATCCAAACGGAGTCGCTCAATCATTTTCCATCGCGGCGGGCGAATCCGCTTTTTCAATTGCGGAGCGTCTTCAGCAAGTCCGCCTTATTTCGGATTCTCAAACGCTTCTCGATTATCTCGTATACACCGGTCTTGATCTCAGCATTCAATCAGGCGATTACAAACTCAGCCCCGCGCTTTCCATGATTGATATTGCCCGCGCCTTACAGGACGCCACTCCCGCCGATATTAACTTCGTCATTTTGCGCGGTTGGCGGATGGAAGAGATCGCCGCGTCGCTGCCGACTTCAGGGCTGGATATTTCTCCCGATGCGTTTATTTCCGCCGCGCAGACTCCGCGACAAATTCCCAACCTCGAAACGAATCCAGTTTCTATGGAAGGTTTTTTCTACCCCGATGCTTATATCCTGCCGCGCCAAACAACCGTTGACCAATTGCTTGATGTAATGGCGCGGAATTTTGCCCAGCACATCAGCGCCGACATGCGCGCGGGTTTCGCGGCGCAAGGCTTGAATCCTTATCAAGCCGTCACGCTCGCGTCCATCGTCGAGCGCGAATCGATTCACGACGAAGAGCAACCGTTGATTGCTTCTGTGTTTCTCAATCGTCTCAAAATCGGCATGACGCTCGGCAGCGACCCCACCGTTCAATACGCGCTTGGCTATGATTCGGCAAATCAAACGTGGTGGAAAAATCCATTATCGCTGGACGATTTGAAGTTTGATTCCCCGTACAATACTTATCTTTACGCTGGCTTGCCTCCCGCGCCGATTGCCAATCCTAGTTTGAGCGCGTTGCAAGCGGCGGCGTTCCCCGAAGTTTCGTCGTATTATTATTTTCAGGCAAAATGCGACAATTCAGGCTATCACAACTTCGCGGCAACTTTTGAAGAACATATGGCGAATGGGTGCAGGTGAGAAGCTGTATAATTTAAAAATATCGCTATGCAAAACTCTGAATTTGAATGGGATGATGAGAAAGCAAAGAGCAACCTCAAAAAACACGAAGTCAGTTTTGAGGAGGCAGCGACCATTTTCAATGATCCTAAAATCGCCACGATTTCCGATCCTGACCATTCAGAAGATGAAGAAAGATATGTTTCCATTGGCAAGTCTGTGATAATGCGCTTATTAGCGGTCATTCATACTTACCGAAAAGAAAGAATCCGTTTGATCAGCGCTAGAAAAGCGACAAAAGCCGAGAAAGAGAAATATGAAGACGAATAAAAAAGCAAACAAGGATGAAATGCGCGCTGAGTATGACTTCAGCAAAGCCGAGCGCGGAAAGTTTTACCGCCCGCTTGATAAAGGCTACGCAGTTCACATACAAAAAGCGGATGGCACAGAGGTGGTCAATCACTACACATTGGCGAATGGAACGGTATTGCTTGCACCCGATGTGCTTGAATATTTTCCCGATTCTGAATCTGTCAATGAAGCATTGCGTTCGTTGATTTACTTGATGGAGAAAGTCCCTGCAAGAAAATACGCCGCCAAAAAATCAGGCGCGCGTCAGGTGGCGGAGAGAAAATAAAAATATTGATAAACAAAAAGGACTCGGCATTGGGCGAGTCCTTTTTTGTTTATCACAACTTCTCCGTGACTTTTGAAGAGCATGTTGCCTACGGTCGCGGACAATAGCATTTATAATAGGGCGTATTCAAAATCCCATACTAAAGGAGTTGTTGATGAGACCTGTTTATGCAATCTCAGGCGGCGTTTCTAAATTTGCTAAAGCCCGCCCCGACAAGACCTTCCAAGCTGTAATCAAGGAAGCGTACGACTACGCTATTCAAGACATCGGCTTGGACTTCCCGACCTTTACCCGCGTGGTGGACGGTTCGGTGTCATCGTATTTTTCGGATCATTTTTCCCGGCAGTTGATGGCGGGCATTATGGCGCATGATTATCTTGGGCTTTGCCCCAAGCCGAGTCATCGCGTAGAAGGCGGCGGCGCGACGGGCGGGTTGTGCTTCCAAGAAGCGTGGAAGTCCGTTGCCAGCGGTCACATGGACGTGTGCCTCGCCTTTGGTTTTGAAACCATGTCGCATGTGGAAACATGGAAAGGAAATGAATTTATTGCGCTTGCCTCCGACGTGTCGTTTGACTATCCCGTCGGAGGTTTTTATTCGGGCTACTACGCCATGATGGTCACGCGCCACATGAA
>JAVHOY010000176.1:0-2634 GCA_036170295.1 bacterium | reverse complement strand
AAAGCAAAAACGCGGCTCAGAATGACACTCTATTTTTGGGCGTCACCTCGAGGTTAGATACTCCCCATCGTAAGGCGAATTAAATAATATTGGTTTTTGCGGCGGCGTCATTTAGAAGTTTGCTTTCAATTTTTTTATATCCCCGCGTTTTATCTCACATTCCCAAATTCTGACAACAGTCCAGCCTTCTTTTTTCAAGGCTTTTGCGACGCTTTTATCTCTCTGCATATTTCTTTGAATTTTCTTGCGCCAATACTCGGCGTTATCCGCAGGCGTGAGATTGCGGCATTTATGTCCATGCCAAAAACAGCCGTCCGCAAAAACGGCGATTTTCTTTTTTGGGAAAACAAAATCAGGACGACCCAAAACCTGAGCGTTTCTGCGCCAGCCCGATATTTTGTTGGCTCTGAATATTTGAATCAAACGCTCTTCGGTGGATTGATTGCCGCGCGACTTTATCGAGCGCATGATTTCAGAACGTTTTTGTTTGGAGAAGGTATCGGTCATTTTTGCAAGGGCGAGTCGGCTAGGTCGTTCAAAATAATAGACAAAAGCGGCTCAAACGCGGCGCGAACTAAATTGACAGGGACGGAGTTGCCCGCTTGCTTGCGGGCTTGCGATTCTGAAACGACAATTTTGAAACTATCGGGAAAGCCTTGCAGTCTCAGCGCTTCTCGCGGGGTTAACCGTCTTTCGCCGTTGACCAGCAAATAGTTGTACGAAGCCTGCGCCCTCAACGCGCATGAAAAAGGATAGGAAGAAATATGTCCCGATTTATTTTCATGCCAAATAGACGGCGTCGTTTTCGGCGTATGCGCGGAAAGTCTTTTATTGCGGATGTATTTCGACGCGTAATATTTTTGATCCGCTTCTTTTTCCAACAGCTCGGAAAGCGGCGCGTATTTTTCCAACTTAGGAGTCCAGCGATAATTCATGGGCTTATAAAAGCCGACTAAAAACACGCGCTCGCGTTTTTGAGGCAGTCCATAATCCAGCGCGTTCAAAACGCGATAAGAAACCGTATAGCCTAAATCGTTTAGAACTTCGAGTATCTTTTTAAGCGTCTTGCCTTGACGATGCCCTACCAATCGTTTTACATTCTCAAGCACAAAGGCTTTGGGTTTTTTGGCTTTCAAGATTCTGGCAATATCAAAGAACAACGTGCCGCGCGTATCTTCAAATCCCTTGCCTTGACCGATGATGCTAAACGGCTGACAAGGAAAACCCGCAAAAAGAATATCATGATCGGGGATGGCGCGCTCGTCCGCTAAAGTGATATCGCCCGCGGGATATTCTCCAAAGTTGGCTTGATACGCTTCTCTGGCGTACGGGTCAATATCCGACGAAAAAACGCAATCGGCGGAAATATGGCGGCTTTCAAAAACTTGCGCGGCGGCAATGCGGAATCCGCCAATGCCGCAAAACAAGTCAATATATCTTAGAGAAGTCTTCGTGTTTTTCGCTTTCATTTTTCCTTTTACAGCGGATGGTTGCAATCAGTATAAACGGAGCAAAAGCGTCGGTCAACGGTCAAGTATGCGCGCAAAGGTTGTCAACGCGGGCTGAAAAAATCTCCAATTTTTTCTTGAAAGTCGGAAGGCTTTCGACTCGGCAGGTTTGTTTTTATCTCATCAACTTCTAGGTAAATTCTATACAAATCTACATTGTCTTTTTCTCATCTAAACATACAATGAGGGAATATGTCCAATCGTTCTTCGCGTTTCTCCCCATCGGCATTGACAGATAAATTTGTTCCCGTCCTATTAGCGTTGCTTGCGTTGTTGTTGCTCGGTTCGCTGATTCTCATCGGCTTGTCGCTGTTCGGCGTTACGCCGTCGGCTTAATCCAAATTTACAAACAGGAACTCAATGACTTACATCCCGTATCTTTCCACTCTTGTCACTTTTATCTTTGCAGTCGCCGTATATAACCGCTATCGTCAGCGCGGCGGAACTCACCTGCTATTTTGGGCGATCGGCTTATTATTTTACGGACTCGGAACGTTGAGCGAAGTCGTTCTCAGCGCAACCTTCAATGTGTTCGTACTTAAAATTTGGTATCTAACGGGCGCAATGTTGACCGCCGCATGGCTTGGCGCTGGCACAGTCTATTTGCTCATCCGCAAAGGGAACACGGCGCGAATTGCCGCCTGGATACTAATCGCCGTCTCTCTATTGGCGTTCGTCCTCGTGATTTTTGCCCCAACCTTATCTGCAAGTTTTGACGTAACGCGACCCGTCTCTGAGCAATACAAAGAGATTCTCACGCGCAATGGATTAACTATTTTTCTGACGATCATTCTCAACATCTACGGGACGATTACGCTCGTCGGCGGCGCGATTTATTCCGCGTTTTTATTCTGGCGCAAAAAAATACTCGCAAACCGCATGTTCGGAAATGTATTGATCGCGGCAGGCGCGCTCTCTCCCGCTATGGGCGGAACCTTGCTCAAAGCCGGCTACGCGGATATGTTATACGTCAGCGAATTCATCGGCGCGATCTTGATGTTCATCGGGTTTGCGATGGCGACTGCGGGGAAGTCGGAATAATAAAAAAAGCCCCCAAGATTTTACAGATTCCCGCAGGGGAAAAATCTCGGAGGGCTTTACTTACTGAAACAATGCGCTTTATTTA
>JAVHOY010000175.1:0-2662 GCA_036170295.1 bacterium | reverse complement strand
GGAGGCATTATGGAATCATTTGCGCGCGAAGCAATGTCTGTGGATGTAGCGACTTCTTTAAGAAAATTACGCGAGGCGCGCAATATATCCATGCGAACGCTTGCCACGAAAAGCGGATTATCCGCAAACGCGCTTTCGATGATTGAGCGCGGGAAGACATCCCCCTCAGTCAGTACGTTATATAAATTAGCGGATGCGCTGGGAGTTTCGATCACGGCTTTTTTTGGCGTGGAGACTGAAAAAAAGCAAATTGTTTTTTTGAAGCACGACGAGCGTACGCGTATGTCGTTTACGCGCGGCGTGTTTGAAGCGTTAGGCGGCGAACAATTCGCGGGGCGCGTTGAGCCGTTCATGCTCACGTTGGAATCGGGCGCAAATTGTGGTCCGCACACGATGACTCATACAGGGCATGAGTTCGTTTTTTGTCTGCGCGGCAAATTAGAATATCACGTTGACAAGGAAATTTTTCAATTAGAGGCGGGCGACAGTTTGCTGTTTGCCGCCAATTTGCAACACAAGTGGAGAAACCCAAGCAACACTGTGACCAACGCGCTGATTGTCATTTCGGGCTTTGCGGAAGGCGAACAACTTCACGCAATGCATTGGAAAAAAGGGGAGTGAGGGGAAAGGATGAAGGATGAAAGAAAAAGACGCCTATCCAAACGGATGGCGTCTTTTGACTTTTGACCTTCGACTTGCAACTTCTTTTTTACGCGTACATTCCCCAATCCAAAGCGGAGGGATCTTCCATCATGGAGAAGTCCCACATGTCCATACTCATCTCGATATTGACGGGCATATTGAGCCCTTCTACAGCTTTGGCTTTTGTCATCTCGATCATGGCGGGACCGTACGGACAGAACGGCGTAGTCAGAATCATCTTGACATGACCAATGCCATTTTCGATTTCGATATCGCGGATCAAACCCAACTGGATGATGTTCATTCCAATTTCGGGATCCACCACCTCGGAGAGTTTTGCTCGCGCTTCCGCAACGCGCTCAGGGTGGGTGGTGTGAATCTTCCACTGAATTTCTTTGACTTCAGTCTCGCTCATAGTTCCTCTCTATACACATGAACCTTTTTATTTACTCTTTACGCCGACTGGATGAACAACGTAAGTGCAATGCGCGCCGCCGTCTAAAATACACTGCACTTTGTTGGCGGGCAGCGCCAGCATTTTTGAAATGAGCGTTTGGTCTACCGTGCAAATTTCAGGATGCGCCACGCCGATTTGATAATACGGGCAGGATATTTCGTGGATTTCATAGTTGTCGTCTTTCTTTTTCCACTCCACAGTGAAACCTTCCTGCTCCAACATCTCTTTGACGAAGTCAAGCCGTTCTTCCATACTTAAGTTTTTCATATCGCTGGCGTACTCGCTGGCTAAGTCTTCAGCGATTTGCCCGAATAGATTGCTGACCACGGAGCCTGGCATCGTCTCCTTCATCTGGGCGAGGAGGCGCGTAGTCAGACGCAGATAGCGCGTGGGAAAATGTTCCATGCCTTCATCGGTTAGAATATAAACCAAGCGCGGACGTCCCACCCCGTGACGCTCCTCCTGTCCTTCGACTAATCCTTCCATTTGAAGATTGGTCAGGTGATGACGCACAGAGATGGGGTTGATGCCAACCGCCTCCGCTAATTCATTGATGGTAGAGCGCGGTTTGCTCAACAGCGTTCGTAAAATTTTATCTCGCGTTGATTTCATGAGCGAAAGTATAACCGCTGGAATTCGCTCTGTCAATATACTAGATAAATATCATAAATATTTACTCTCGTGTAAATTTAGAACAGGAAAAATATGGATATCGTCAGTTTGCAAAATCCAAAAATAAAATACATCGTCAAACTGCGCGAGAATAAACGTCAGCGCCAACAGGATGGCTTGATGATTGTCGAAGGCGCGGACGAATTGACTCTCGCGCTTGATTCTGGACTCAAACCCGACGCGCTTTTTAACGCCCCCGAAATTGATTCGACTGCGCTGAACGTTTTCGCGTTTCAAGTTACCACCGTCGCCCGCGCAGTGTTTGAAAAAATTTCATATCGCGACAACCCCGACGGCTGGCTGGGAATTTTTCCTATTCCGCATAAAACATTGAGCGACATAACGTTGAGCGAATCGCCGTTTGTTATTCTCGCCGAATCAGTTGAGAAGCCGGGCAATCTTGGCGCAATCCTACGCACCGCAGACGCCGCGCATGTGGACGCGGTCATCGTCTGCGATCCGCGCGTGGATGTGTGGAATCCCAACGTCGTCCGCGCAAGTCGCGGCGCATTGTTCACTGTCCCAACTGTTGAAGCGGATAACGCAAACGCATTGGCGTGGATCAGATCAAACAAGATGCGCGTATTAGCGGCGACTCCGTCCGCCGACGCGCTCTATACCGAAGTCAATTTGCGCGAACCCATCGCAATCGTCGTTGGCACAGAGGACGAAGGCTTGACCGATTTTTGGATGTCGAACGCGGACTTGAAAGTAAAAATTCCCATGCTGGGAAAAGTCAATTCGTTGAATGTATCCATTGCAACCGCGTTAATAACTTATGAAGCGCTGAGGCAGCGAGCGTAAGTTAAATTGACAATCCGACTTACAGAAGGAAGAAATTATGAAAGCGTTGTGGCTTGAAAATAATCAAATTGCTCTGCGCGAAATTCC
>JAVHOY010000174.1:0-2666 GCA_036170295.1 bacterium | reverse complement strand
GGAGTTTGGCGCAGCCCCGTGTAAATCACTTCCATCCCCGCGTCGCGCAAGGCGCGCGCAACTACTTTCGCGCCGCGATCATGCCCGTCTAAACCGGGCTTGGCAACCAATACGCGTATTTTTTTTTCGGTCATGTGTCCTCCGAGAAGAGTCCAAAAAAATTGATAGCGAAATTATACTCGCTTCCTTACGCAACGCTTTTTAGATTCGCTTCATCATTAACAATGTAAGTTGGATTGCCAATCCGACTTACGCCGCGCCGTCGCGGTTGCTTCCAATGAATCACTCATCTTACGCAATGTCATTCTGAGCGAAGCGAAGAATCTCTGAGATTGTCGTAGAGACCCCTCGCCTGCACTGCACACTGAAAGCGGACAGCGCGGCGCTAGTGTCGCTCCGCTCACCTGTGCCTCCATAGTCCACTTTCAGATTTGAAATTGCTGATGAAAAGCAGAGAGTAATTTTCACAAAGCGGAATTTACCTCGTCATACTTTCTGCGGACTTCGCGGACGTCGTCCCACATTTGCGCTTTGGGAGAACCAGGTTCGCGGGATTGATTCCGCAGCAAATAGGATGGATGATAAATTGGCATGAGCCAGCGTCCATCCATTTCGATCCACTTTCCGCGCAAGGCGGTGATTCCCGTTTTGCGTAAGACAGATTGGCAAGCGACATTTCCAGTTAGAAGAATCACCTTCGGATTTATTAATCGAATGATTTCAAAAACATACGGGCGATAATAATCAATCTCCGCGTCGTTGGGTTTGCGGAAGTTCGCGCCGTTTTCGCCGGGCGGCATACGAAAAACAGAGTTGGTGATGTACGCATCTTTTTCAGGATCAAAATTCGCGGCTTGAAGAATTTTGTCCAGCAGTTGACCGGCGGGACCGACGAACGGTTTGCCTTGAATATTTTCCTGCGTTCCCGGCGCTTCGCCGACGATTAACAATTTGGCGTTTGGATTTCCGCGACTGACAACGATATTTGTCCCCGCACTCGCAAGCGGATCCGTTTTCAATCCGCGCAGCGCCGCGAGGACTTCATCAAGGGACGAAAATTGATTTGACGAATTGAACATGTTTTCTCACATCATCAACTTGGGACGATATTGCAGCGCCTCAGCCAAATGCGCGGATTGGATATTTTCGCTTCCCGCTAAATCCGCAATGGTGCGCGCAAGTTTAAGGATGCGATGATATGCGCGCGCGGAGAGTTGCAATTGACTCATTGCCGAGCGCATCAGGCTTTGACCTTCATCCTGCAACTGACAAAATTTTCTAACCTCGCCGATACGCATGTCGGCGTTGCAAACGACGTCGGATATTGGGAAATTGGGATTCGCGAATCGGGCTTGCTGAATATTCCTCGCGGCTTGCACGCGCGCGCGAATTGATTCGGAAGACTCGCTGATTTTATTCCCGCTCAGTTTTTCATAATCCACACGCGGCACTTCGATGTGAATGTCAATGCGATCAAGCAACGGACCTGAAATCCGCTTTTGATATTTGGTGACGACAACAGGCGCGCAAGTGCAAGGCTTGAGCGAGTCGCCGTAATATCCGCACGGGCAGGGATTCATCGCGGCGATCAATTGAAAATTTGCGGCAAAAGTGAGCGAGCCTTTTGCGCGGCTGATGGTGACGACTTTATCTTCCATCGGCTGACGCATCACTTCAAGCACGCGCGCGCCGAATTCGGGAAACTCATCCAAAAATAAAACGCCGCGATGCGCGAGAGAAATCTCGCCGGGCTTGGGAATGTTGCCTCCGCCTACGAGACCCGCGTTTGAAATGGTATGATGCGGCGCGCGAAACGGACGATGACGAATCAGCGGCGTGCCTGCGGGAAGTTGATCGGCGACCGAATAAATGCGTGTGACGTCCAACGATTCTTCAAGACTCATTTCAGGCAGGATGCCGGGCATGGCGCGCGCTAATAAAGTTTTGCCCGCGCCGGGACTTCCCACCATGAGTACGTTATGTCCGCCAGCCGCTGCAACTTCGAGCGCGCGTTTGACGTGTTCTTGTCCTTTGACTTCTGAAAAATCTGTGGGGGTGTATAGCGGTTCGAACGAATCATTCAAGGGTTGATAAGGCTCGATTAAATGCCGACCCGATAGGTGGGCGTAAAGTTCCGCGAGCGATTTGACGGGAATCACTTCAAGGTCGGGAATCAGCGCGGCTTCGGGCGCGTCCGCTGCGGGGACGAACATGCGCTTGTATCCTTGCGCGCGCGCAGTCGCCGCCATAGGCAACACGCCGCGCGTGTGCCGCAAAATTCCATCCAATGAAAGTTCGCCGATGATGATCGTATTTTCAACAACATCATTAGGAAGAAAACCCGCGAGCATGATGACGCCAAGCGCGATGGGCAGATCATACGCGGGACCTTCTTTGCGAACCGAAGCGGGCGCGAGATTAACCACAATGCGATGGCGCGGAAAATGCAAGCCGGCATTTTTCACCGCAGTTTGTACGCGCTCGCGACTCTCTTGCACGGCGGCATCGGGCAAACCGACAATCGTCATGCCGGGCAAGCCATTGGTGAAATCTACTTCCACTTCAATGACCACGCCTTCAAGACCTACTATGGCGCAGGAATATACGCGAGATAACATGAGCGTATTGTAATATAGACCTCCGCGATTTTGGAAATCTCGAAAAAA
>JAVHOY010000173.1:0-2667 GCA_036170295.1 bacterium | reverse complement strand
GAAATCTGCGCACCAAATAAATAAAACAGGCTATATTTCCCGTGTTGAAATCCAAATCACACAGGAGATATAGCCATGACTATTTTACGACAAAAAATGATCGAAGACCTGCAATTGCGCGGACTGGCGGTACGAACACAAGAGTCCTACGTGCAGGCAGTGCGCCAGTTGGCGGCGCACTATCATAAATCCCCGGAACAAATCAACGAGGAGGAATTGCGCCAATATTTTCTTTTCTTGAAGAACGTCAAACACGTCTCGCGCAGCACGCACACGATCGCTTTGTGCGGCATCAAGTTTTTGTATGAGCATACGCTGAGACGCGAATGGCACACGCTCGATTTTGCCCGTCCTGCCAAAGAGAAGAAACTGCCGGTTGTGTTGAGCGTGCAGGAAGTCGGGCGCATCTTGAGTTGCGTCCATTACGCGCGCTATCAAGTCTGTTTGACCACGATCTATGCCTGCGGGCTGCGCTTGCTGGAGGGCGTAGATCTGCAAGTCAATGACATTGACGGCGCGCGCAAGATGGTGCATGTACATCTGGGAAAAGGCGGTAAGGATCGGTATGTGCCTTTGCCGGATGCGTCCCTGAAAATGTTACGGCGCTACTGGACGACGCACCGCAATCCAGTCTGGCTGTTTCCGGCTTTACATGCAAAGCAGCCGCCCGAAAAGGTCAACCAACCGATGAGCGAATCAAGCGTGCAAGATGCGTTTGGGGCGGCGCTGCTTGAAAGCGGGGTGAACAAGGACGCGACGGTGCGCACATTGCGCCATTCGTACGCCACGCATCTCATGGAAGCAGGCGTCCCTCTGCGTGTCATTCAGGAGTACCTCGGGCATAGCTCTCCCGAGACAACCGCCCTCTACACTCATTTGACGTCCACCACCGATGCGCAAGCCAGTCAGACGATCAACGATATTGTGGCAAAACTATGGCAGTAGAACTGGCGGATATCTTCCGCCAGTACGGTTCTGAATATCGCCAAAAGTACGCCGCACATCTCTTGCCCAGCCATCGTCAAACGATGCTGGCTATCGAGCGCTGCCGCACCGAAGCCCTGGGTGGGCAGGTCTTTGTGTGCCCCTCCTGCGGGGAGACGCACTATTCGTATCATTCCTGCCGCAATCGCCATTGTCCCAAATGTCAGCATGAACGCACGGAAGCATGGCTCAACTTGCAGCGTGATCTACTGCTGCCCGTGCCCTATTTCATGTTGACCTTTACCCTGCCGGAGCAATTGCGCAGCCTGGCCCGCCAGAACCAAAAACTGTTCTATCATGTTTTGTTCCAAGCCTCCGCCGAAGCCACTCAGCAGTTGGCAAAAGACCCGCGCTTCGTGGGCGGGCAGATTGGGATGGTGGGCGTCCTTCACACCTGGACGCGCAATCTGGCGTATCATCCCCATGTTCACTATCTCGTTCCGGGCGGAGGCTTGAACGGGTCGAGTTGGCTTCCGTCGCGCGCCGATTTCTTCCTGCCGGTCAAAGCGCTCTCCAAACTTTTCCGCGCCAGTTTTCAGCGTATCCTGCGCAAGTCGCCGCTCTTCTCGCAAATCCCTGACAAAGTTTGGCGGATGGATTGGGTTGTGCATTGCCTGCCGGTTGGCGATGGACAAGCCGCTCTCAAGTATCTGGCTCCGTACATCTACCGCGTTGCCATCAGCAACCGCCGTTTGATCAACTTCGTTGACAAGGGTTGCATGGAAAAGTCGCAAGTCACTTTTGAATATCGCAAATCCGATACCGGGCAGATCAAACACTGCACTCTCTCTGTCGAACAGTTCACCCAACGCTTCCTCCAGCATGTCCTGCCCAAAGGCTTTGTCAAAGTCCGTTACTTCGGTTTCTTCGCTCATAATCGCCGCACAGTACTGGCGTTGGCGCAAAAACTGCTTTCAAAAGAGCCCGACCACCCATCCACTGATCAACAAGTCGAAACTGATTCCTCTGCGCCTGTTTCCCAAAAGTTTCTTTGTCCTGCCTGCGGGGCGCTGATGGAATTCCGGCGTACCCTGGCTCCTTGCACGGCGCCGCGTCCTGTCGCCCGTTCACCATGAACCCCACCCCTACCCCTCCCCTTTCTCCTCCATCCGGCAACGAAAGTTTTTCGCTGTCCTCTTTCACGATTCCCTGTTACCAGTTTGCTCCATTGTTTTCGCTTATTTTCCTGCCTGTTTTTCTTGCCAATGTATTCCTGCGAGCGTATAATCCCCTCCAACATTCCAAAAATCACACTTGGCGGGACGGATTGCCAAGGATGAGCACGCTTCAATTTCCAAATCAACGCTGAGCCACGGCAGCTCCTGCGTGCGGCTTAGTCCAACTGGGACAGATGCGGCGGCTGCGGCTCCGCTTCCTGAGACTTTCGTCCCTTCCCGCGCCGCATCAATCCTTAACCGTTCGACGGGAGGCTGATCCGATCCGTTATCCACACAGGCCAGCATATCGGTGCCCATGGCGCGGAAACTGTGACGATGAACCACTTAGGAACCACCCGTGCCGCCGCCACCGCCACCACCGCCACCACCGCCACCCCCACCGCCAGGAGGTTGAGCCGGAGGCGGGTTGGTATTGCCGCCGCCGCCACCCGAAGGGGCCACAGCCGGATCGTTGTTGTGATTGCGGCGGTGCGTGGTCGGTTGGTTTGAAGTCAGCGGGCCGGCG
>JAVHOY010000172.1:0-2672 GCA_036170295.1 bacterium | reverse complement strand
TCCTTCTCTAAATTATTCAACCGACGGCGGGCGGTATCCAATTCGTTTGGCGGCGTTTTCTGGGATTTCTTCACAAATCCATGCAAGAGGATCATCACTGCACCTTTGACCGTGAATAACACTCGTGCAATTCCTGTGCTGATGTTGGAACGCACTTCCCAAAGGCCACGCTCCATTTTGCGGATCAGCGGCATTCCCAATGGCCAGCCATATTGCGCGGTCTTGATATCTTCGCCGATAGCTCTGCGATCATCACGCGGCAGGCTTTTCAACCATTCGCGCACAGGTTCATTCCCTGCTTCGGTTTTGTAGAAAACTACATCCAGGATGGGTTCGTTATCTTCATCATCGCTCATGGAATGCAGTGTACCATAATTGATACGCAGGTCAAGAGGGGGAAGGGTTGGGGATGAGGGAGATAATCAGATGATAAAATACCGCCATGAAATTGGACTGGAAAAAGACTTTAGCCGTCGGCATTGGAGCAAGCCTCGCGCTCGCCATGCTCTTTGCGAATCAACTCGGCTTGGATAACAACTCCGTTTGGGGCGCGAAACGATTCATTATTTTCTTTGCAGGGATTTTCATTTTCGCCATTGCATTGTTGTACCGTGAAAATAATTTCATTGGAAAAATTTTCAACTCACATGATGGACGGCTATATATCGGCGTTGGCGTACTCAGCGCGGCGATGCTTATTTTTTACGTTTGGTGCGTCAGCATTGGGACATGGTCAACGTGGCGCTACGAGACAAATTATTTTGACTTGCAAGCAACAGCTTTCCGTCATGGACAACTCGCGCTGGAAGTTCAACCCGACCCCAAACTGCTGGCGTTCAAAGGCTTCGACGTTTACGAACCGTCGAACCGCGAAGGCATTTCCGTTTTATGGGACGCGACCTTTTACAAAGGCAGCTATTATCTTTACTGGGGACCCGCGCCCGCGCTCGTCCTCGCGGTTGTGAAATTATTTTACGCAAAAGAAGTCGGCGATAACGTTCTCACTTTTGGGTTTCTTTCAGGGACTTTTTTATTACTTGTCTTAATCATCCTTGAATTAAGAAAAAAATATTTTCTCAAAACGCCGCATTGGGCAATCTTATTGGGAATCGCTTTCGCGGGCTTGGTCAACCCCATGCCGTACATTTTGTTCGAGCCGCGCACTTACGAAGCCGCCATCATTGCCGCGCAATTCTTTTTGATTCTTGGAACGTACTGGCTGATTACGGCATTCAATCGCCCATCTATATTACGATTTGCGCTAGCAGGATTTTTTCTTGCGTTCGCCGTCGGCTCGCGCACCACGTTGATTCCATCTGTTGGATTCCTTGCGCTGATCGCTTTAATTTGGGCGCTCAAAACGCAACGCGCCGACGCGCTGAAATTCATCGCAGCCATTGCGTTGCCGTTGATCATTGGCGCGGTCAGCTATGCGTTATACAACTATGCGCGCTTTGATTCGTTCACTGAATTCGGACTGCGCTATCAATTGACCAGTTACAACCTTTACAACGATCTCGGCAAAACATTTTCGTTTGTCTACATTCCGCCCAATTTATACAAAACACTTTTCAATCCATTTGAAATACGAAACATTTTTCCTTACATTTTTCCCACGCGCTGGATAGGACCGTCATGGTTAGAAAACGCGAATTATCCAAGTTTTTATTTGCTGCTCGCTGAAAGCATCACGGGAATTTTTATCGCCAGCCCGTTTATGATTTTTGCTTTCCTCGCGGGATTTAATAAAAACGCGCGCTGGATTCTCTCCGCGCTGATGGGTTCTGCTCTTTTGAGTTTCTTCACGCTTCAAATATTTTTCTTCACCGCCATGCGCTACCTGCTTGATTTAATTCCCACGCTGACGATTCTCGCCATCGTCGGCTTCTGGCAGGGATTGGACTTGCTCAAGTCGCGGCGCGTTGCGCGGTTTTCGTTTGCGACTTTTGGAATCCTATTATCAATTTATGGATTTGTCGTCAGTTTTGCGCTTTCAATCTCCGCGCATTTTGAGCAGATCAGAGGCGCGAACCCTGAGTTATTAAAGCAATTGACATGGATGTTCAAGGGGTTATTAAAGTAAAAGTCCAAAGTCAGGAAACTTTGGACTCCGTTTACGCATTACGCATTCTTCAACAATTCTTTCACTAACTGTTCTGGAACTTGCACCGCCACCACTTCCCCTTTGATGGTTGTTACGCCATTCACCACAATCCATTCTTCAATTATAACTTTGCGCCCCTTCACTTCCTTCACCTTGCCGCGAATCTCCAACACAGGACCTAACGGCGTTGGCTTGAGATAATCCACATGCAGCGACGCGGTGAGATAACGCAGCGGCGGCTCCGAATCCATTGCGCGGTTTTCGGCGCGATAGCCCGCAGCGGCGGCAGTTCCTGTGCCGTGACAATCAATCAGCGAGGCGAGCAATCCGCCATAGACATAGCCGGGAATGGCGGTGTGATACGGTTGCGGTTGAAAATGCGCGACGGATTCATCGCCATCCCAATAGCTTTTGATTTGATGACCCAATTCATTCTGTACGCCGCATCCATAACAATGAGCGAGATATTCGGGATAGTATTCTTGAAAAGATTTTTCTGTCATTGAAAGACTCCGATTTACGATTTACGATTTACGATTTACGATTTACGATTTACGATTTACGATTT
>JAVHOY010000171.1:0-2674 GCA_036170295.1 bacterium | reverse complement strand
CAAGACCCAGCCGCTATATCTCCGTATTCAATTGTTGATTCCCTAACGCGCCGCATTGTACACGCGGGGTTTGTATTCTGTCAAGTTAAAAGAAAAACCCCGCTTATGCCGTGTACTGCAAGGTTTTGAACCTGCTCTCGCAGGTGGGTCCCGACCGAGAAACGCCGCCTTGGCTCAGGCCTATCGCGTTATTTCCTTTAAGATAAGGACCCTTATAAAATGTGTTGGCTCAAAACGGAAGAGCAATATCACGAACACAGCAGGGCATGATTCTTATACCATATTCAAGCGCGCAGGGATAGATAAAAATTAAATCGCATTTGGCGAAAAGGCGGACATGGAAAAGGCTTTGGTTTTACGCAGAGTTTTTTTACCTGTTACTTATCTGCTTTTACGGATAGATACGCTTAATCGTGCGCGGAAATGCAATCGCCTCGCGGATGTGTTCGATGCCGCAAATCCATGAAGTGACTCGTTCCGTGCCCATGCCAAACCCTGAGTGTGGAACAGAACCGTATTTGCGTAACTCCAAATACCACTTGAAGGTTTCTTCGGACAATCCATCTTTTTTGATTCTTGCCAGCAATAGATCGTGGTTGCTCATGCGTTCGGAGCCGCCGCAGATTTCACCGTAGCCTTCGGGCGCGAGTAAGTCCACGCTTTTGCAAACTTCGGGACGATTGGGCCATGGCTCCATGTAAAAGGCTTTGACCGCGCTTGGATAGCCGTATACAAATACCGGCGTTTCAAATTGATTGGTGATGGCGGTCTCGTGCGGCGCGCCAAAATCCATGCCCCACTCAAAGGCAAGCAGCGCTTTCTTTTCGGGATCAGTTTCTTTCGCGCGCAATTCGTCAATCATCTTGCCCGCGTCGTCGTAGGAAATGCGCGGGAAGGGCGCGACGATTTTTTCCAGTTTGGAAATATCGCGTCCGAGAGATTTCAACTCAGGCAGGCGGTCGCGCAACACGCGCTTGATAATGTGCGTCACCATCTGCTCTTCAATTTCCATCAACTGATCAAGGTCGCAGAAAGCGATCTCAGGTTCAAGCATCCAAAATTCAGTCAAGTGACGGCGCGTCTTAGATTTCTCTGCGCGGAAGGTGGGACCGAAACAGTAGACTTTTCCAAACGCAAAGATATTCGCTTCGTTGTAGAGTTGTCCCGTTTGCGCGAGATAGGCTTTGCCTTCGTCGAAATATTCGGTTTCAAAAAGCGTGGTTGTGCCTTCGGCGGCGGCGGGCGTGAGGATGGGAGTGTCCATTGCGATGAAGCCGTTGTTATCGAGCCATTCGCGCGTAGCTGCCATCACTGTGGCGCGTACGCGCAGAATCGCCCACTGACTTTGCATCCGAATCCACAGGTGACGATTATCGAGCGCGAAGTCGGGTCCGTGATCTTTGAGCGACATCGGATAATCTAAGCCCGCTTCTTGCACGATCTCAATTTGCTTCACGCCGACTTCATATCCGCCGGGGATGCCGGGCGCGCGCTTGTCTTCGCGGACAGGTCCCGTGATGATGACGGATGATTCTTGAGGCAGTTTTGAAATCCTGTCGAAGACTTCGGGGTCAAGGTCGCCTTTGAAGGCGACGCATTGTATAAAGCCCGATCCGTCGCGCACGAGCAAAAAGACCAATTTGCCTTTATCGGTGCGATTGTAGACCCAGCCTTTGATCGTGACTTCTTGTCCAACGTAATTTGAAATTTGCGTAACGCTGATGTTTTCAGCCATGTGGGGATTCCTCTGCTAAATTTATTTTGACTATTATATTACAGGCTACGGAAGCGCGACGAAAATCCAAAGCACAAAATAGCCGACAAGGACTTTGAACAGCCTCCATTATACGTTCAAATTTTGGGCGAGGAAAATATCCGCTAAAACAAGATCAATCTCCATTTGGGAAAGACGCGGCGCAGGTTGCGTGGAAAAACATCAAGCGGAGAAAAATATTTGTTGGTTTCGGAAATCTTAGGTTGTGTTAAGTCCCGCGCAGTTGTTATAATCAAAAAAAATTTCAACGGAGGAACTCATGCCCTACGGTTATAACGGAAAAGTTTTGCGCGTGGATTTGACGAAAGGCTCGTTGACAGTCGAGGAGCCGCAGGAATCTTTTTACCGCAAATATCTCGGCGGCAGCGCAATGGGGATGTATTATATTTTGCGCGACATGCCCAAAGGCGCGGACGCGCTCAGCCCTGAAAATGTGCTGACGCTTTTCACGGGTCCCGCCACAGGCGCGCCGATTTCGGGGCAGAGCCGTTTGAACGCGAACGCCAAGTCGCCCATCAGCGGCGGCATCGGCGATTCGCAAAGCGGCGGATTCTTCCCCGCCGAGTTAAAGTTCGCGGGTTTTGACGGAATTGTGATTAAGGGCAAATCGCCCAAACCTGTCTATCTTTCGATTGTGGAAGGCAAAGCGGAATTAAAAGACGCGGCGCATCTGATGGGAAAACTCTCGGGCGAAGTAGACGATATTCTTCACCGCGAAATTGATCCGAAAGCGGAAATTTTGCAACACGGCGTCGGCGCGGAAAACGGCGTGTTGTTCTCGACGCTGGTTTCCATGTCCAATCGTCACAACGGACGCACGGGCATGGGCTTGGTGATGGCTTCCAAAAACTTGAAAGCGGTTGTAGTGCGCGGCAAGAAGAAAGTCGAGTTGGCGAATCC
>JAVHOY010000170.1:0-2687 GCA_036170295.1 bacterium | reverse complement strand
AAAAAATGACCGACGCGTTGTCGGATAAAAAAATCAAAAAGGAGGTATGCAAATGTTGGATCTTGTTCTGGTAACGATCGTATGCTGGTCTCTTGCGGCATGGCTGTTTTGGAAATGGAACATCGGCGGCTATCGCTCCGACTTCCAAAAGCGTTCAAAGAAAAAAGACGACCCATAAATCACCCATCACTTGGAGGCATGAATGATCGCATCGCATATTTTTTTTGGAGGCAACACATGAGCAACACAAGCAGCCTGACCGACGAACTCACCGGCAAGGCAGGCATTCAAACCGATCACGGCGGCGTCGACATCGGCGACCTGATCGTGCTTCTGCTCGACGCGGTTCTGCTGATCTACACCGCCTGGCGCAGTTACGACTTCCTCTCCACCACCGTTCCGAGCGGCTTTGAAATTCTCGGATTGGTCGGTCTGTGGGGACTGGACATCGGCGCGGTCGCCTGGTCGCTGGTCTGGATCTTTGGCTCGTCCACAAAATATCAAGACTGGACTTCGATGGCTTTCTTCGTCATCGATCTGGTGGGCGTGATCTTAACCTCGATCACCGACTCGCTGATGTACGGCGCGAAAGGCGGCGCCATGACCCAAGTTCTATCGGGCGTCGCCACCGTCGCCATTCCGCTGGTGGTGGTTTCCAACGTCGTCGCTGGATTCATTTATCACATGACCTCGCCCGCGACGAAAGCCCGCCGCGAAGAACGCAAAGCGGACGCGACGCATAAAGCGAAGATGAGCGAGATCACCGCGATGGAGCGCGACTTGTTGTACGCCGAATCGTATCTGCTGGCAAAGCAAGACACGCTTGACAAAGCCGTGCTGCTGGCGGAGATCAAGAAATCACAAGACGCGGTCGAGAAATCCACGCGCGATAGTTTGCGCGACCAGATCGGTATCCGCACTGCCGCCAACGCGGGCGGCGATCCCCGCAACAAAGTTGAAGAACTGAAAAATCGGCTGGCAGAGATGACAAAGAAACTGCTCGAACCGAAAGCGGATGAGCCGCAGCCTGACGCGCAAATTCAGAATAGCAATCTGCCCGCCTATCATCCTGTGTCCTATGAGCCTGCTGCAAATACGCCGCAAGCGACAATTATCCCCGTACTGCAGATCCCGCCCATTTTTGCAAACAGCGAGTTGATCCGCTTTGCGTCAAAAATAGATTGCTCTTTGAATGGACAAACGATTCACATCGGCGATGAGTTGGCGGCGAAAAAGAACGCTGACCGCTACGACGTTGGCAAGCCTAACGCGCCGTTCGCATTTGCAAATGTAAGCGCGGAAGATTTCAGAACTTTGCGCGATGGGCTGCCCTTGATCATGCCCGAGCCTGCCATCGTGAAAGGCAACGGGCACGGCAATACAAACCCTCTCTAAGCCGGACGTTCGGTCTGGATCTGGATGCGGCGCAACGGATCGTGCGCCCAGGGGCGATCCAGATCCAGCGACGAGGAGTCAGCCGCCTGCCGCATTTATCTGAGGCGCTGGCTCTCGTCCTCGGAGCGTTGGGGACGCTCAACCGCTCGTCCGGCGTGCGCGCGATCAATACAAAAATGAACGGTCAGCCGGTCGCGCTGGCGCTGATCGAAGACGCTCAATTTGGCGAAGATACCGAAGGCAACACAACCTTGAATGAAATACCAAACGGTGAATGATGGCGAAACCAAGAAATGAAACCTATTACTTTAACCAACTGCTCAAAGTGGAGATGCCTCCAGACGATTGGCAGACGAAGATCAGAAAGGGCGATTATTACGAAATCGCGTCGGAATGTTTTTCGGCTTGCATCCCGACCCTCTACGGCGAAGTTCTCGAACCCTTTCGTGAAATTGGTTTCTACCATACGCGGGTATACAGCGCCTGGTGTCTTGGCGGAGAGGATGGAGTGGTCTGCATTGTAGAGCCAACGCGCATGTTGACCCGCGAGGAGTTTGAGTATGCGCGAACTCGGCGTTGGCAGATCGAGGAGACAGACAACCGATGAAGAGCCGCGCGCAACTTGAAGAAATTCTTGCTCAACAGCGCCGCGCGCGACCGCCTGCCCCGCCGCGCAAAAGAGGCCGGGAATTGCTGGGCGCGCTGGCGGTCATCGCGATCTTGAGCGCGAGCGCGGCGGGCATGTTCTTCGCCGTGCAAATGACCGCTCCAAAAGCGGATGCGACAACCGCCGCTTCGCCTTCTTCAGCGGCGAGCGCGTCGCCAACGCTCGCTGCCACTCCCGTCGCCATGCAAGTCTGCACCGATATTCCGAATGGACGATTGCATGTGCGCTTCACGGCGGGCGACGGCGGCGAGGTGCGCGGGTATCTCGCCGAAGGCGAAGCGGTGCAACTCGCGCTTGATTCGGATGCGCAAACGATTCGCGGCGAAGTCTGGCGGCGCATCGCGTCCCCCGTCGCGGGCTGGGTCAATGCCCGCTATTTATGTAAATCGGAATAAGGAGAAACAATGAACAACTTACAACTTCTTTTGAAAAACGACTCGTTTCGTTTTGATCCAAAGTCGTGCCGCAGCGCGAACATCGCTCTGATGGAAGCAAAACTGCTGCGCTGGCTTTTCCTCGCAGAGCGCGACAATGCGGAGGTGATCAAGAATTTCGGTTTGGGGCTGATCTATAAATTGCTCAATCAAGGTTTGGTGGAGAACCCATTAGGCGTTTCGGAAAACGC
>JAVHOY010000169.1:0-12205 GCA_036170295.1 bacterium | reverse complement strand
AGAAGAGCTGCGCTTGGCGGAGCGCCCTGTGCGCGATTTTTCGGCGAGGAGATGCGCGGGAAGGTCGTCTAAAAATCGGGACGGCTCGGAAACTTCCACCATGCCGCGTCCGCCGCGTTGAATGGCGCGCAACAAATACAACCGATCTTTTGCGCGCGTGATGCCCACATAAAACAGGCGGCGTTCCTCTTCCATTTGCGCGGGATCGTCGAACGAACGGCTGTGTGGAATAATGCCATCATCCATGCCGACGATGAAGACCGCGCCAAACTCAAGTCCCTTCGCGGCGTGGAGCGTGAGCAGCGTGGGCGCGTTCGCGTCGGTGATGGTGTCTTGGTCGGCGACGAGCGCGATGTTTTCAAGAAACTCATCCATCGTGCGCTCAGAATATTCGAGCGTGATGCGCTTCAACTCCAGCACGTTATCCCAGCGGTCTTTGCTTTCATCCGAATCATCTTCAACAATAAAATCTTTATAGTTGATATCTTTTAAGATTTTGTCAAAAAGTTCGGTAATGGTATAGGTTGCCGAAAGCGCAAGCCAATCCGCGAACATGCCGCCGAAATCAGCCAGCGGAACTGCGGCGCGACCTGTGAAGTTTTTGTAATATGGAGAATCCGCGCCGCGCGAAAGATCAAGCAAGACTGCGCCGGGCGAAATGTTATTTTGATTCGCAACAAGATGCAGCGTGGTGAGAGTCTTCTCGCCGATGCCGCGCGGCGGAACATTGACGATACGACTCAGCGCGGCTTCGTCGGCGGGATTATGCACGAGGCGCAGAAATGCGATGACGTCCTTTACTTCGCGGCGACCATAAAACCGTTGCGCGCCGACGAGTTTGTACGGAAGCCGCGCTTGCAAGAACGCTTCTTCGATCAAACGCGACATGGCGTTGGTGCGATACATCACGGCGCAATCGCCGGGTTCAAAATCTTTGGCTGCGACGAGTTGGGCAATCGTGTCTACGACAAAAGAGGCTTCGTCATAATCGTTATAGGCTTCGTGAAAAATTATCTTCTCGCCCGCGCCGCGATCGCTGAATAATTTTTTCTTGCGGCGATTGCTGGCGCGGTCAATCACGCCCATCGCTGCGTCAAGAATATTTTGGCGCGAGCGATAATTTTCTTCAAGCAGAATAACTTGCGCGTCGGGGAAATCCTGCTCAAAGCGCTGCACGTTGCGATAGTCCGCGCCGCGCCAAGCATAAATGGATTGGTCTGGATCGCCCACGCAAAATATATTTTTATGATACGAAGCGAGCTGTTTCACTAAAGCGTATTGCGCGAGGTTGGTGTCTTGAAATTCATCCACCAGCACATGACGAAATCTCTGCGCGTACTTATCGCGGACGCTTGGATTTTCCTCCAGCAATCGCGCAGTGTAAACGAGCAAGTCGTCAAAATCTACGGCGTTGCTGGCGATTAATCGTTTTTGATATTCAACATAAACGCGCTTGACGACTTCGTCGCGGTAGGTGTTGATTAGATAATCGTCGGGCAGAATCAATTCATTTTTTGCGTTTGAAATCGCGGCATGGATGCTTTGCGCGCGATATAACTTGTCGTTCAAATTAAATTCTTTGATGATTGCTTTGACGAGTCTTTCTTGGTCGTCAGAATCAAAAATAACAAAATTTGATTGAAGCGGAAGATGATCCGTTTCGCGCCGAAGAATGCGCGCGCAGATCGAGTGAAACGTGCCGAGCATAATGCCATCGGTGGTTTGCTCGCTCAACATTTCTTTCACGCGATGATCCATTTCCTTCGCGGCTTTGTTGGTGAATGTGACTGCAAGAATCTGCCACGGGCGGACTCCCTCGGAGGCGATCAAATACGCGATGCGCTGAGTCAAGACGCGCGTCTTGCCAGAGCCGGGTCCGGCGATAACCAGCACGGCGCCGTCTGGCGCGGTGACCGCTTTGCGTTGTTGGGGGTTGAGTTTGTTTAGGAAGTCCATGAGGAAAGGGTGAATCAGTTATCAGTGAGCAGTTATCAGTATGCAGAGAACACGAAGATGATTATCCCGCAGGCGGCAGCGACATAAATGTCGCGCCACGCTGCGGGACTTATTTACTTGTTTACGCGCCCACTTGTTTATTTGAGTTCCGATGTGCAATTCGGGCAGCGAGTGGCTTTGATGGAAATCGTCGAGAAGCACTTCGGGCATTCTTTGGTGGTCGGCGCGGCGGGCGCGGCGACGGGCGCGGGCTTCTTCATAGAATTTGCCGACTTCACAAGCAAGAAAATCACAAGGGCAATGACAAGAAAGTTGACGACGTTATTGATAAAATTTCCATAAGTCACCGTGGCGTTGCCCACAGTGAACGAAAGTCCGCTGAAATCTATGCCGCCGATAATCAAACCAATCAAAGGCATGATGATGTCGGTGATCAACGAGCCGATGATTTTTCCGAACGCGCCGCCGATGATGACCGCGACGGCAAGATCCAAAACGTTGCCGCGCATTACAAAATCTTTGAATTCTTTGAACATAGTTTTCTCCTTGAATATAATATGGACGCGATTTGATTCTATGTGACCTAACGAAGATTGTCAACGAGGAAACCTGCGATATGCTAAAATAGAAGCAATGGAGTTGCCTTATGTCAGATATGGTAGAAGTGATCATTGATAGTATCCGTGTGCATTTGATGGCGCCGCAGCGCGTGATCGTGCTCAAGCAAACCAACATGGAGCGTTTCCTCACGATTTGGGTCGGACCTTACGAAGCGGAAGCGATCACCATCGCGTTGCAAGAAGTGGAAGTGGCGCGTCCGCTCACGCATGATTTGATCAAAAATATTTTTAACGCGTTCAACGCCCGCGTCACGCGCATTGAGATCGTGCGCCTGCAAGACGAAATATTCTACGGCGACATCATCGCTGAAGTGGACGGGCGCGAAATCCACATTGACTCGCGCCCCTCTGACGCAATTGCAATCGCCGTGCGCGCGCATGTGCCGATCCTCGTCCACATTGATATTATGGAAAGCGCGGGCAGATCGCCCGAACAAGACATGCCCGATACCAGCGTCCCCACAAAAAAATCCCCGCCTGTTCCGCTGACCGACGAAGGCAACGATAGATTATCCGTCTTCAAAGATTTCATGGATAAACTGGATATTGACAGCCCCGATAAAGACAAGCCCGCGTAAGTTCATATCAAGACCTGACAGGTTTTCATAAACCTGTCAGGTCTGCCCCAAAAAAGTCAATGATAGATTCCCTCCCCCAAGAACCTCCCTACGGGGATGATCAATCCGCCCCAGCCAGCTCCCCAGCCTCAATGGTTCCGCACAGCCGCGAAGCCGAAGAAGCCGTTGTAGGGGCGGTCTTGATTAATCCCGAAGCGTATTACGACGTCGCTCAATTCCTAAACGCGGATGATTTTTACATCCACCGCAACAAATGGATTTGGGAAGCGTTTATGCGCCTGCATGAGTTGCGCACCCCCGTTGATCTGCTCACGCTTTCAGAAGAACTGGACCGCAACAATCAGCTTGCCGAAGTCGGCGGATCGGCGTATCTCACTTCGCTGATCAATCAAGCGCCGTCGTCGCTCAACGCGGAATCATACGGGCGCATCGTCGAGGGACATTCCGTCCGCCGCAAGATGATCGCCGCCGCGAATAAGATCGCGTCCATCGCGTACGACGAATCATCCACCGTTGAAGATGTGATGAACGAAGCGGAGAAAGCCGTCTTCAACGTCAGCGAGCGCCGCCTCAAACACGACCTCGTGCCAATCTCGGATGTGTTGAGCGATTACTACGACCGCATTGACGAGCTCGCCAAACGTCCCGAAGAAATTCACGGCGTACCAACAGGTTTCATTGACCTTGACAAAATGCTCAGCGGTTTGCAGCCTTCGGATTTGCTCATCATCGCGGGTCGTCCGGGTCAGGGTAAAACTGGCTTCTTGCTTTCGCTCGCCAAGAATGCGGCGCTGACGCATAAAAAACACGTCGCTATCTTTTCATTGGAAATGTCCAACGAACAAGTTGTGCAGCGTCTCATCGCGCAAGAGACGGGCATTGATTCGCAAAGACTCCGCAACGGAAAATTGAACGAGAACGAATGGCCCCTGTTCACGCACGCCATCGAAGTTTTTTCCGATACGCAAATTTATCTGGACGATACGCCCGCCATCACGCCGCTGCAGCTCCGCACAAAATGCCGCCGCCTGCACATGGAATTTGGGGTTGACTTGATTATCGTTGATTATTTACAGCTCATGGGCGGCGACTCGCGCAACGACAACCGCGTGCAAGAAGTCTCGCACATCTCGCGCAGTTTGAAAGTGCTCGCGCGCGAATTGAACGTCCCCGTGTTGACCGCCGCGCAGTTGAGTCGCGCAGTGGAACAACGCACCGATAAACGTCCCGTGCTTTCGGATTTGAGAGAATCGGGTTCGCTCGAACAGGACGCCGACATCGTCATGTTCATCTATCGTCCCGACCAATATGAGAAGGATACCGATAAACAGAACGTCGCTGAGATTATCATTGCCAAGCATCGCAATGGACCTGTGGGCAGCGTGGAGTTGATCTTCCGCAGCGCGCTGGCAAAGTTTGAGAATGCGGCGACGAAGACGTTTAAACCCAACGAGTAGAATAATTGCCAATTACTAATTACTGGCGGTAATTGGCAATTGGTAATTGGTAATTGACATGACTCCCTTCAACGGTTTTACCTCGCAAGAAACATTCACTCAAATCCCCGATTCTCTTTTTCATTTGATGAATGAAATTGACGACCTCGCGGAGTTGAAGGTGACTCTTTATGCCATCTGGCGGATTGATCACATTGAGGGACACTTCCGCGCATTGTGTCAAACTGATTTTGCGCCTGACGCGCTGGGAATGAATCAAGCGCAGATCAATATCGGCTTGGAGAAAGCAACCGAGCGCGGCACACTTCTCAAATCAAATCACGAAGCGGATACGTTTTATTTTCTCAACTCGCCGCGCGGACGACTCGCGGCGGAGGCGTTTGCAAAAGGTCAATGGCGCGAATCCGCGCGGATCATGTCTGCGCCTTTAAACAAATCAAATATTTTTAAGTTGTACGAAGAAAACATCGGCGCGCTCACGCCTTTATTATCAGAGATGTTGCGCGAAGCGGAGAAAAATTATCCCAGCGAATGGTTTGAAGAAGCGTTTGCAATTGCCGTCGGCAGGAACATTCGCAACTGGAAATATGTGGAAGCGATTCTGACGCGCTGGAAGGAAAAAGGGAAAGATGAACGAAAAGATAAACAAGACATTGTCAAAGATGCGAAACGATACTCGGACAGCGAGTTCTCCGAATTTATCAACCGAGATTGAGAATTCAGCAAAATCCATCGGCGACCCAAACTGTCCGCACTGTCACGGCGCGGGTTATGTTCGCATGGATGTTCCGCTGGGACATGAAAAATTTGGCAAGTTGGAATCGTGCGTCTGCCGCGCAAAAGACGTGGCGGAAGGCGCGCGCAGTCGTTTGTTTGCGTTAAGTAATTTGGATCGTTTGAGCCATTTAACTTTTGAAAACTTTAGTCCTTTGGGAAATAAAAAAGCAAAGTTTATGTCCCCGCAGGAAGCGGAAAGTCTGCATGAGGCATTTGAAATTTCCGAGAAATTTGCAGAATTACAAACAGGTTGGCTTTTGCTGGAAGGAGGATATGGCTGCGGCAAGACGCATCTCGCGGCGGCAATTGCCAACCATTCGGTCAATCATGGAGTTCCGACGTTATTCATCACCGTGCCTGACTTGCTGGATTCGCTGCGCTTTGCGTACGCCGACCCTGAAACGACTTTTGAGCAGCGTTTTGAAGAAATCCGCAACGCAAGTTTATTAATCATGGATGATTTCGGCACGCAAAATGCCACAGGCTGGGCGCAGGAAAAATTATTCCAGATCATTAATTATCGTTACACCAACAAACTGCCGACGGTTATCACCACCAATTTAATGCTCGATCAAATCGAAGGGCGCATTCGCTCGCGTTTACAGGACGATGGATTCGTAAATCACATCAAGATCAACGCGCCCGATTATCGCAGACCTGAAGAAACCAGCAATCCGGGTCTCTCCATGCTTTCATGGCCCGATATTAAAGAAATGACCTTTGAAAGTTTTGAGCCGAGAGACAACGATCTGGGAAAAGAAATTGTTACTACGGTTGTAACAGAGAAGGAAACAGGCTATCGAAGCCGCGCCAAAGAAAGAGTGGTCACAAAAAAAACGGTGACGCAAAACGATATTAAAACATTACATGCCGCATTCAGCGCTGCGATTAATTTTGTAAAAGACCCGAAAGGCTGGTGTATATTTTTGGGCGAATCTTACTGCGGCAAAACCCACCTGGCGGCGGCTATTGGGCATGATCGCATTGCCAACGGCGGACAAGCCATTCTGATTGACGTATCTTCGTTGCTGGATTATCTGAAAGAGACGTTTAGCAAAGACACTGACGTGACATTCAACCGCCGCATCCACGAAATCCGAGAGACACCCTTGTTAATATTAGATGATCTCAAAGAAAGCCAAAAAAATTCAGTCTGGGCAGAAGATAAATTGCACAGCATATTGAATTACCGTTATCACTCGCATTTGCCCACCGTGCTCACTTCCTCTATGGATACAAACACTTTCGCCACAAGCTATCCCAGTTTATGGCAGAAATTGCTGGATACTTCAAGATGTAAAATATTAGTGATTGACATGCCGCCCTATCGCCGCGCGGCAAAAGCGAGCAAGGCAAGTCCGCATAAGAAGAAATAATTGTCTTGTACTTCGCCGACTCGCATGTTAGAATTTTTTTCACCAAAGCAGTCTGAACATCAGACTGCTTTTCATTTCACATAACGGAGAAAATTTCATGAGCTTTATCCAAACCACCTTGCTCGGAGCCATCGCCGGATTTACCATTTATTTAGGGTTGCCCTTTGGCAGGCTCAAAGGACTCTCGGAAAAAACACATTCATTCCTCGCCATGATGTCTGCGGGCATTCTGCTCTTTCTATTCTTTGATATTTTCGGCCAACTCGCCGAACCGATCGAAGCGACGCTCGCCGAATCAAAACTCGCGGGATTTTTTCCCCTATTCGCAATCTTTATTGTTGGGTTTAGCGGCGGCTTATTAGGTTTGATATTTTTTGAGCAGCGCTTCATTCGGCTTCGCAACGCAAACGCCGCGCAAACATTAGCGCCGACCAATTTATCTTTGCTGATCGCCATCGGCATTGGCTTGCATAATTTTGCAGAAGGATTGGCAATTGGGCAATCCGCAGGCAGCGGACTAGTCGCATTTGCAACCATTCTCATTATCGGCTTTGGATTGCATAATGCCACCGAAGGCTTTGGCATTATTGGTCCGCTTGTCGGCAAGGAAAGACCTTCATGGGGCTTTCTGGGTCTCATGGGATTGATCGGCGGCGGACCGACATTTGTTGGAACAATGGTGGGATATTATTTCGCGTCAACCGCGATGTCCGTTTTATTTCTGTCGTTAGCGGCGGGCGCATTGGTGTACATCATCGGCGAATTATTCCAAATGAACTGGCGCTCCGCCACAAAAATATCGGCAAGTTATGGAATTCTCGTCGGCTTGTTAATTGCCTTTATCACCGACCTCGTGTTGGTCTACGCTGGGGTGTAAAATTGGTTTATGCAAAAAGAAATCCTTGAACATATCCGCCGCGCATTGGATGAAGACATTGGCGTGGGCGACGCGACTACAAACAGCATTGTGCCTGCCGATGCGACGATGAGCGGAAGAATCATCGCCAAGCAAAACGGCGTCGTCGCAGGATTAGAAGTTGCCCGCGAAGTTTTTCATCTGCTCGACGCTTCGATCCAATTTGAGGCGTTGATTCAAGACGGGCAGCGCGTCTCTCTTAATTCGGAATTGGTTCGGCTTGGCGGACATGCTCGCCCCCTATTGACGGGCGAACGCACCGCGCTCAATTATCTTGGACGCATGTCGGGCATTGCCACGCTCACCCGTCAATTCGTGGATGCAATCGAAGGAACGAAAGCAAAGATTCTCGACACGCGCAAAACCGCGCCGACGCTTCGCGCATTGGATAAACTCGCAGTGAAACTTGGCGGCGGAGAAAATCATCGCATGGGACTCTACGATATGATTCTCATCAAAGACAATCACATTGACTTCGCCGGCGGAATCGAAGAAGCGGTGCGCCGCGCAAGAGAATCTCAAAACGGGTTGCAAATTGAAGTCGAGACAAGAACTTTGAAGGACGTAGAAATCGCGTTAAGTTTGAGAGTCGAAAGAATCCTTTTGGATAATATGTCTGTTGAGATGATGAAGAAAGCCGTCCAATTAACAAACGGACGAGCAAAACTTGAAGCGTCTGGCAACGTCTCGCTGGACACCGTCCGCGCCATCGCCGAAAGCGGCGTGGATTATATTTCCATCGGCGCGTTGACTCATTCCGCCAAAGTTTTTGATTTTAGTTTGCAATACGTTGTAACGCGACATTAATGTCGCGCCGCAAGGAGAAATTATGCTTTCACAAATTATTGATATAGATAAAATGTACGCGGGGATGAAAGAAAAATTAGCCAACGTCGTCCCCGATGTGGAACTGCGTTATAAAGCGGAACTAGCGGTTGAGATTAATAAGTTGAAGAAAGAACGCAACGCTGTCATCCTCGGTCACAATTATATGGAGGCGGCGTTGTTCAATTCCATTCCCGATTTTGTCGGCGACTCGTTGGAACTCAGCCGCAAAGCCGCGCAGACCGATAAAGACGTGATTGTTTTTTGCGGCGTAAAATTTATGGCTGAGACCGCGAAGATATTGAACCCAACAAAAAAAGTGTTGCTGCCGTCCGATAAAGCGGGCTGTTCATTGGCGGAAAGCATCACCGCCGCAGACGTGCGCGCGCTAAAAGCGCAGTTCCCCGGCGTTCCTGTCGTGACCTACGTCAATACCTACGCGGACGTGAAAGCCGAGAGCGATATTTGCTGCACGTCGGGCAACGCGAAAAAAGTAGTCGAATCGCTTGGCGCGGAGACCATCATCTTTTTACCCGATGAATATTTAGCGGGCAACATTGCGCGAGAGACAGGCATGAATATTATCTTCCCAACAAAGTCCCTCACCCCTAGCCCCTCTCCCACAGGGCGAGGGAAACTCATCGGCTGGAAAGGGCGCTGCGAAGTGCATGAGAAATTCACGCTGAACGACATCGAAACCGTGCGCGCGCAATTTCCCGACGTGGCGATTCTCGCGCATCCCGAATGCAGTCCCGAAGTCACCGCCGCTTCTGATTTTTCCGGCAGCACCAGCGCGATGATCAAATTCGTGCAAGAGTCAAAAGCGCCGCAATATCTGGTCTTAACCGAATGTTCAATGGGAGATAATATCGCCGCCGCAAATCCCGAAAAGGATATGCTGCGCCTGTGCATGGTGCGCTGTCCGCACATGAATACGATCACAATGGAAGATACGCTTGAAGCGCTGAAATTGGATCGTTATATCATTGACGTCCCCGAAGATATTCGCGTCCGCGCGGAACGGGCGGTGAAGAGAATGATTGAAATTGGATAAAACAGGTAATTAGTAATTAGGAACTAATTGTCTAATTACTAATTACTAATCCCTAATTACCTAATATGCTAACAACTGACGTACTCATCATTGGAAGTGGAATCGCGGGGGCAACTGCTGCATTGCGGTTGGCGGAAAATCCGAATCGGCGCATTGCGTTAGTGACGCGCGCGCCCGATCCGCATGACTCAAACACCTATTGGGCGCAAGGTGGAATTATCCATCGCAGTCCCGACGACCGCGCCGAGTTGCTCGTGGAAGATATTCTCGCGGCGGGCGCGGGCGCGTCGCTTCCAAAAGCGGCGCAGATTTTAGCGGAAGAAGGTCCGCCGTTGTTGGATGAAATCTTAATGAAAATTTCCAACATCGAATTTGACCGCGCCGCGAATCATGAACTATCTTACGCGCAAGAAGCAGCGCATCAACGCAGACGAATTCTGCACGTCGGCGACGGCACGGGCGCGGCGATCAGCATCGGGTTGATCAAAACGCTGCAATCCAAGCCGAACATTCAATGGTTCACCGACGCGACCGCCGTTGACCTGATCACATATCCGCATCACTCGCGTGATCCGCTTGACACCTATAAACCAATCGCTTGTCACGGCGCGTATGTTTTTGATCGCAAAGGACGCGCAGTGCATCGCACGTTGGCGGCGGTAACAATTTTGGCGACGGGCGGACTGGGAAGAATCTTTCGCAACACCACCAACCCTCAAGGCGCGCGCGGAGATGGACTCGCAATGGCGTCTCGCGCCGGCGCGCGCATCATCAACGCGGAGTATGTGCAGTTCCATCCCACCGCGTTGGCTGCGCCCGGCTCGGAAGGATTTCTCATTTCGGAATCGGTGCGCGGCGAAGGCGCGGTTTTGCTTACGCCCGATGGACGCGCCTTCATGCAAGATTATTCTCCGCAATGGAAAGACCTCGCGCCGCGCGACGTCGTCTCGCGCGCGATCCATCATGTGATGGAAACCAATGGATATTCTTATGTCTTATTAGATATCGCTTCGCATAAACCCGCAGAGGAAATAAAATCCCGCTTCCCAAATATTTACGCCGCCTGTTTAAAATTCGGCGTGGATATTTCGCGCGAGCCGATTCCCGTTGTGCCTGCCGCGCATTATTTTTGCGGCGGCGTTCAAGTGGACGAGGTTGGGCAGACCAGCATCGAAAATTTATACGCGGTGGGCGAAGTGAGTTGCACGGGTTTGCATGGCGCGAATCGACTCGCATCCACTTCACTGTTGGAAGGATTGGTTTGGGGGCATCGCGCCGCACGCGACATTGAAAAAAAATTGCGTCAAGCGCCGCATCACATTCCCACGCGCGACGAAATTCTGCCCTGGGATGAAAGTCAACTTGACGCAGATCCCGACCCCGCGCTGATTCAGGGCGATATGCAGACGATCCAAAATATCATGTGGCATTATGTGGGGCTTGTCCGCAGCGGAGAAAGACTCTCGCGCGCCATCCGCGAATTGCGACATTTGCAAAATGAGATCGAAACGTTTTATCGAACCACAAAATTAAGCGATGGGCTGATCGGCTTGCGTAACTCGGTAGAGACTGCGCTCATTATCGCGCAAGCCGCGCGGCACAACCGTCAGAGTCGCGGATGTCACTATCGAGTCGATTCGGTTTCTGAGGAAGGGGATCGGTTGATATAAAAGATGAAAGAAGGACTGCCGAGATTGGCAGTCCTTTTGCTATAAAATAGTTCGCCAGTCAAAAAGAAGGCGGCGTAGTCGGCTGTCCGCGCAGATTGTTGTTTTCACCATCACAAATTACGCGACAGATTGTTTAAGCGTTACGGCGCAACGCCGGGTTTGACTTCCCCGCCAATCGCTTCTCCCATTGTTTTTACAATCAATCCATTTTTTTGCTGCGCGCCAAGCCATTGCGCGAATTTGGAAAACGTATCCAAAGAAACCGCGTATTGATCGCATTGATCGCAAATATGATGAAAAACAAAAATTGACCAGCCGCCGCCAGCATTTTCTACTTCCGTAACATAGCGCGTCATTTTCGCAAAGCGCGTATCTTTCACAACATACGGCATAGCGGGAATGGCGTACGCATCAACGGGCGGAATCAGCGCGGGTCCGTTGCTGACAATGCGCGCGCTGTTATATCCACATTCGACAGCCATTTGCTTGGCTTCCGCGTCGTAATATCCATAAGGGTAAGCGAAGGATGTTACGTTGAAGTTATACGCGAGTAAATTCAAACGATCCTGACAAATCTCGCGCTTTAAATCCGCGCCGTGCGCCGTTGATAATTTGGTGTGACTCAACGTATGTCCGCCGATCTCATTGCCGTCTTCATACAAACCGCGCAACTGATCTGCAGTCATGTAACCCGCTGTGCCGGTAAATCCGCTGACCACATAAAACGTGGCGCGCAAGTTGTTCTGCGCGAGAATACTGCGGACTTGATAATTATCCGCGTCGCCATCGTCAAAGGTTAAACTGACAGCGGTGTTTTTGAACGCGAGAGGTTCATTCGTCTTTGCAGCAGGCGCAACGCTACAAGCGACTAAAAGAATTGTGATGATAAATGTAAGCAGTGTGTGGGGAAGTTTCATTCGATCCAAATATTGACTCAAAAAGTGGGCCCGGTAGGATTCGAACCTACGACCAAGCG
>JAVHOY010000168.1:0-2705 GCA_036170295.1 bacterium | reverse complement strand
GCTTTGAACTTGAAACGCATCAGCGCGTCGAGCGCGGAGAATCTCTCACCGCCGATTCGATGATCGAATTGATGGCGGATTTATTCGCCGAAGGATTTGGTCCCAAAGTCAAAGTGGATCGTCCGCGCGTGGGAATGGTCTGGTCTACGTTTGGTCACTTGTTCTCAGATTATTATGTTTATCAATACACAACGGGAATATCCGGCGCGCACGCGTTGTCAGGAAGAATACTGCGCGGCGAACCCAACGCGGTGGAAGATTATCGCGGCTTCTTAAACTCAGGCTCGTCAGTTTATCCGCTGGATGTATTGAAGAAAGCCGGCGTGGATCTGACCACCCCCAAGCCTATCGAAGAAACCTTCGCGGTGATGGAAAATTATATTGATCAGTTGGAAGAACTAGTTGGATAAAAACTCGTGAATCGTGAATCGGGAATTGTTTACGAATCCCGATTCACAATTCCCACCATTCTAAAATCCAAAATCGGAAATAGATAATGCCTCAAACTCAAATATCATGCCCACGCTGTAAACAAACCATCCCTGCAAACGTCGAACAACTTTTTGACGCGACGCAAGACCCCGCCGCTAAGAAGCGCCTGCTGAGCGGACAATCGAATTACGCGCATTGTCAATTCTGCGGATACGAAGGTCGCCTCGCAACGCCGGTTGTCTATCACGACAACGAAAAAGAATTGCTGCTGACTTTCTTTCCGCCCGAGTTGGGCATGTCGGTCAACGAGCAGGAAAAATTAATTGGTCCGCTGATCAAGCAAGTGATGGATCGCCTGCCGCCCGAAAAGCGCAAAGGGTATTTGCTCAAAGCGCAAGCCAACTTCACTTATGAATCCATGATTGAAACCATTTTGGTTAAAGATGGCATCTCGCCCGATGCGCTCAAAGAGCAACAGGAGCGCGTCAAATTCATCGAGCGTTTGTTGCAAACCACCACCGCCAGCGTCCGCTCGGAGATGATCAAGCAAAACGAAAAAATCATTGACGAGCAATTCTTTGGGCTGTTCAGCCGCATCGCGCAAAACGCCATGCAAGGCGGACAAGAACCCATCGCGCGCGCGTTGATCGAATTGCAAAAACAACTTCTGGACGAAACCGAGTTCGGGCGCAAATTAAAAGAAACCGTCGCAGAAATGGAAGCCGCGACAAAAACCCTGCAAGACGCGGGAAAAAGCCTGACGCGCGAATCGCTGCTCGACTTCGTGCTGAACGCGCCGAACGAAGAGCGCATCCACGCGTATGTTTCCCTCGCGCGCAACGGCATGGATTATGTCTTCTTCCAAAATCTCACCGAGAAGATTGATAAAGCATCGGGCGAAGAAAAGACGCGCCTCGAATCGATCCGCGAGAAATTGCTGGGCTTCGTCGCCGAAGTAGATAAGCAACTCGAAGCGCGTTTCAAGCAAGCTCAGGAACTCGTCGAGTCGCTGCTCGCGCAAGACGATATTGAAAAAGCCACGCGCGAAAATATCGAGAACTTCACGCAGGATTCTGTGGAGATCGTCAATCAACTTTTACAGCAAGCTTCTGAGAAAAACGATTATGCGCGTATGGGCAAGTTACAGAAAATGGCGCAAGTGTTGCAAGAAGCCAGCGCTCCCCCGCCAGAGATCGCGTTCATCGAGAGTCTCATCCAGTTGCCTGACGATGCCGCAGTTGAGAAAGCGCTCGCCGACAACGACGCGATGATCAACGAGCAATTTGTCGAAGCGCTGAGCGGCTTGGTCGCGCAGATGGACGCGCAGGATAATCCCGAAGCCAAAGCGCTGGGCAAAAGACTCAGCGAAGTGTATAAGATCGCGTTGAAGTATTCAATGAAGAAACAGATGTCGCAGCAATAAAATAAAACTCCTGAAAGCGTAAACTTTCAGGAGTTTTTTATTTCAAAATAAATTTTCTATTACTCGCCAAGCGGAGGATTATCGAGGCGGACGCCATGTCCGCGCACGGTGTCAATATATTGGCGAGTTGGATCCAACGCGGCGATGCGGTCGCGTAAGCGGCGGATGAGCGCGTCCAGCGCTTGATCGGATACGCCCGCAGTTTGTTCCTCGCCCCACACCATAGAGACAAGATCAACGCGACTGATCACCTGCCCCTGATTTTCGTACAACATCCATAATAATTTGAATTGCTGCGCTGATAAGGGCGGATTCATCTGCTGTTGATTAACCCAGACTTGCCGTGATTTTTGATCCACCAATAAACGTCCCGCATGACCTCCATTTTCAGTCAGCGGCATCGTCGCGTCGGATGTGATAAATAAAAATTGTTGCGCGAGCGCAATCCCAAGAATATCTCCGTCTTGCAGCATGATGGGCGTGTTTAATTCGGCGCCGTTATGATTCGTGCCGTTCTTGCTGCCGAGGTCTTCGATGGTCACGCCTTCGGCGGTTGGCGTAATGCGCGCATGAAAACGCGACACTTGACGGTCTTGAACGGTGATGTCGCAAGCGGGGTCGCGCCCAACCATCAATGCGCGGCTTAATGACCAGCGTTGACCTTTGAGCGGACCTTCTTGCGCGATCAGGATGGGATATTCTTCTTCATGATTCATGAGCGCCTCGATTAAATGATAAAGACGTTTATAATATAGCAGAAAAGCGTAAATCTGTGCATAGTTTTTATGCTCTTGATATATTCAACGATACACGCCGAAAATATCGCTGGATCAAGACCGCGCAAAATTTA
>JAVHOY010000167.1:7172-12265 GCA_036170295.1 bacterium | reverse complement strand
TAGATTCTCCGATAGTATTCAAATCTTCAATGCGGCGATGCTCATACGGACTAACTACGGCGTAACCGTCGCAGTGGGTTGATTTGGGTCTTCCACCACAATATTTACCGTAGGCGGATCGCCAAAGTACATGCCGGGTTCGTAAGCCATGCTCCATGTGCTTTGGATGAGTCCATAAATGCCGCTGGGGGCGATCAGATCAACAGAAATTTCGTACTTCAGCCCAACGGGAATCGGCTTGGAGAGTTTGACCGTCGCGCCGCGCATCGGGTCGCCGCCGACATTGCTGAAGGTAAATCCCGGCGCCCAGGCGCAATCGCCGTTGTTTTGCACCAGCCATGTTTTTGTGAACGCCTCGCCGGATTTCATCACCGTCCCGTCGGGGATGGTGACGTCTTTAATCCATAAAAGGTTATAGCATGGGTTTTTCGTCGGCGAGGCGACTGCGCTTGCGACAATCGGCGTGAGCGTCAAGGTCGGCTCAATCGTCGGGGTCGGCGAAAGCGTGGGAATCGCAACCGCAGTTTTCGTCAAGGAAGACGCGAAGGTAGCAACCGCTTCGGTGCGGATGGGATTCAAATCAATTATATTATTCTGATCGTTGTTTGTTCCGCACGAAAAAAGTAGAACTGTCAAAAGGAATACAGCCGAAATTGAAAAGATTTTTGTTTTCATGAGATAAGTATACAACAATCTTGTTTAAGAATTTTTCCAAGTTAATGTACAATTTACGCAGGAGATGATGCAAATGAATGCAATCGAAATTGAGCGTCTGCGCCGCGTGTACCGCGCGCAAATTGGAGTCTTCAATCGTTCCATCAAAGAAGTGGTCGCGGTGGATGAGATTTCCTTTGAAGTAAAACAGGGCGAATTGTTTGGATTGCTTGGACCAAACGGCGCGGGCAAAACCACCACCGTAAAAATGCTCGCCACTTTGTTGATTCCCTCCGCAGGAAGCGCGCGCGTCGCAGGCTTGGACGTGGTCAAGCAGGCGAACGAAGTCCGCAAGCGCATTGGCTTTATTTTCGGCGGCGAGCGCGGATTGTATTGGCGGCTTTCCGGCGACGATAACTTGCGCTACTTTGCGAGTCTCTACGGCGTTGATCCCGACGTGTCGAAGAAGCGCATTCCCTATTTGATGGAAATGGTCGGCTTGAAAGGACGCGGCAACGAGCGCGTCGGCGGCTACTCGCGCGGAATGAAACAACGCCTTCATGTTGCGCGTACGCTTTTACATGATCCCGATATTTTATTTTTGGACGAACCGACGATTGGATTAGACCCCGTCGGCGCGCGCGAATTTCGCAATGTGATTCTCGATCTGCAAGCGCAAAAGAAAACAATTCTGCTCACCACGCATTACATGTTTGAAGCCGACACGTTATCGGATCGCATCGCCATCATCAATAAAGGGCGCGTCATCGCGTTGGATACGCCGACTGAATTGAAGAAGCACGTCTCTGATCTTTCTGTTGTCGAAGTGGAAACCTTCGGCGCGTCTGACGCCGTCATCGAAAAATTACGCGCCTTGCCTTTTGTGGATGCGCTTTCTGTCGAAGACCGCGAGCAAAAGCAAATGTTGCTGATCCAAACCGAGCGCGGCGCCGAGGCGGTGCCTGATTTGATGTCCGCGTTGGAGGGGCAGCGCATTGGGCGCGTGATCGTGCGCGAGCCGACTCTCGAAGACGCGTACATCCGCTTGGTGGGAGGCGACGAATGAACTACGGCAACATCTTCAAATATTGGCGCACAGTTTTGGTGGTGGCGGAGATGTCCATCCGCTCGCAATTCAGCGACGGCTTTGTATTGTTTGCCATCGTCTTTCAACCGATGATCATTGCCATCCTTGCGCTGTTCATGCTCAAAGACAAAGGCGGCGACTACGCCATGTTTGTCGTCGTCGGCAGCGGGCTGACGGGTTTATGGAGCGGTTTGCTTTTTGTTTCAGGCAACAGCATCAACGTGGAGCGTTGGACGGGCACGCTCGAATCATTGATCGGCGCGCCTACTCCGTTTGACGTGATCGTCTTTGGAAAAAATCTCGCCAACGTTTTTCAATCTCTGCTTTCGATGATTACCTCATACGCGCTTGCCGCTTGGCTGTTTGGATATTCGCTTTCGCTCACGCAGCCCTTGCTGTTTTTCGTCACGCTGCTTATCAGCATGTTCGCGTTTGTCTGTTTTGGACTCACCATCGCGCCAGTCTTTGTGATGTATCGCAGCGTGCAACAATGGCAGAACGCGATGGAATTTCCCGTTTACATCCTCTGCGGATTTTTATTTCCCATCGCGCTTTTACCGAACTGGACAACGCCCGTCAGTTATTTACTTCCGCCATATTGGGCAGCCATCGCGTTGCATGGGACGTCCACCGCGTATTTGCATTTCAATCAAATCGCGTTTTGCTGGGGCATGATGTTGATTTTCAGCGTTGTGGATTTAATCGTCGCGAGTCAATTGTTTAAGATCATGCTTTACAAAGCCCGCGTTGACGCGACTTTGGATGTGGATTAACTATGAAAACGATCATAAAAAATTTTCGTCTCTTTTGGCAGGGAACCATCCTTTCTTATCGCGCCTTGTTTGCATGGTTGCGTCCCGTCACTTATGCCGCTTCAAAAATTCTCATGCCGCTTGCGCAGATGTACTTCTTCGTTTTTCTTGGAACATTCGGTTCGGGAAAAAACAACGCCAGTTTTTTTGTCATCGGCAACGCGATTCAAATCACATCCGTCAGCGGAATCTTCGGCGTGACGATGAGCGTCGGCGGCGACCGCGACGCGGGGACTCTGCCTTATCTCTTCGGCGCGCCCGCCAACCGTTTTATGATTTTCTTCGGGCGAGCCTTCATGCACGTCATTGACGGAACGCTTGGCGTGGTCATTGCGTTAACTTGGGGCGTGCTTCTCATGGGACTTGATCTCTCGCATACCAATTTATCCGCGCTGGCGTTGACTATCGTCATTACCACCTTCAGCACCTGCGGGCTTGGCTTGCTGATGGGTTGCTTAAGTCTGCTCACCGCCAATGTGATGTTCGTCAACAACTTTGTTTATTTCTCGCTGCTCATTTTTTCGGGCGCAAATATTGAAATTGCATCCCTGCCCGCGTGGATGCAATTCATCTCGAACATTATTCCGCTCACGCGCGGCATTGCCTCTGCGCGTTTGCTGGCGGCGGGCGCAAGTCTCGCTGATATTTCTCCGCTGTTATTCAGCGAACTCGGCATCGGCTTGCTGTACGGCTTGCTTGGATATTTCATGTTCGCATGGTTTGAAACGCAAGCAAAAATAAAAGGCACGCTAGAAACCGTGTAACCCCGCATGATAAAATCAGCTCATGGCTAAACATCTCATCTTGGTTGCGGGAAATATCGGCGCAGGCAAAACAACGCTGACTGAAAGAATCGGCGCGCGGCTCGGCTGGTGGACGGGATTCGAATCCGTCGCGGATAATCCCTATCTCCCCGATTTTTACGCGGACATGCGCGCGTGGTCTTTTCATCTGCAAGTCTTCTTTCTCGGACATCGCGCCGATCAATATCTCAGAGCCGCGCATGATTCGCGTTCCGCCATTTTGGATCGCAGCATTTACGAAGACGCGCACATCTTCGCGCGCGCGTTGCATCACATGGAAAATTTGAACGAGCGCGACTATCAAGCCTATCGCCAATTATTCGATGTGGTGGTGAATGGGTTGCCGCGCCCCGATCTGTTGATCTACCTCAAAGCGCCGGTGCCTGTTCTTATGGAACGCATTCGCAAACGCGCGCGCAATATCGAAACCGGCGTCTCCGCCGAATATTTAACCTTACTCGATTCCTTTTACGATGAGTGGCTTAGCGTATTTGATCTTTGCCCCGTGCTTACCATCCAAACTGACGACCTTGATTACGTGAACAAACCCGCGCATTTAGAACTTGTCACGCAGCGCATTCAAGATAAATTGGCGGGCAAAGAAGTGATGGACTTAACTCAAAAATAGTCGGCGGATAAATGGTCAACTAAACGCTGCGGCGTTTTCGTAAGCGCGCTACTCAATCGCGGGAATCCAAAACTTCAACCACTTATTTTCTTCGCGCATGGCGAACTCCGACCCCTTTAGCAAATGATTGAATGTTTCATCGAAATCGCCCGCGACAGATTCTGCGTCGCTTGGGTTTTGAATGCGACCAAACAAGCGTGTGCGGAAAAAATCCAACCATGCGTCCAGCGCGGGTGCGCGGCTGATATTCAGCGTCGCAAAAATCCAGATATGGCGACTCGTTCCGCGCAACAAGAGCCAGCGTAAATTTTGTTGGGCTTGATCGTTCAACTTTGTCAGCGCTTCAAGGTCGTCAATAAAAAGCAGGACGGATTGCGCCTCGCCTTTATTATTGTGCGCCCAAGCGACCAGCGATTGCAGGAGTTCTTCTGTGGACGGCTCTTGCGCCTCATAAACTCCCACGTTGCTTTCGCTGTTATGGAAGATGTCCCATTCGCTTGGAAATTGCGTCACTGCCGCATATTGCGTTTGCGACGGCACATGGAGCGTTTCTGCGGCGCGCGCAATGATTTGCATAAGTTTTGTTTTTCCGCTGCCCTGATCCCCCACGATGAGAATCGGTCCCGGAATGGGATCATATAGATTTAACAGAATCGGCAAACCGTCATCCGCGACGCCGAGAAAAAGAGCTTCTTCGGGAAGCGGCGCGAAGTCGGTCAAGATAGAACTCAACGCGGGCAGACCCGCCGCAAGCGTAGTCGGCGGCGCTTGCTTTTCTTCCGCAAGTTCTGTCAGCGCTTCGATCATTAAGGCAAAACGATTCGTCTCATTCATATTAGAACTCTTGTTCTAATAATACCCTCAAAAATTATGAATGTCAAGTTGAATTTTTTGTAAGCCAGGACTTTCTCAAAGTCAAAAAAACCTTAACGCGAATTTTAAATTTTTGTTCGCTCCAATTCGTTAAGCCTTGCTGCAAAGATTATCTAGCCAGACGACCATAAACGGACTCCGCCGTTTTCATCCACATATTGTTGAATTTGCGCTCGCATTATTTCTGGACTTTCAAACAGGCTGCCGATTTGCGATGCGTAGGCGCTCGCCGCGTC
>JAVHOY010000167.1:0-7072 GCA_036170295.1 bacterium | reverse complement strand
TTTCTGGACTTTCAAACAGGCTGCCGATTTGCGATGCGTAGGCGCTCGCCGCGTCTTGCCATGCTCTCGTCGCAGCCTTGCTGATTTTATAAATTTTTTTTCGCATCCCAATAGTTTTAGGCGCAAGCTCTTGCGGATTTCTGAATAGGTAAGGAATATCGGCGTAGTAAAAAATTGGGCGCTTGAGCAGTTCAACGGCGCGGCGCGCAAGAACATGATCCACATGCAATCCCAAACTGAGCGGGCAGACCAGTTTCGCGTCAGGCGCGAGGCGCGCGGAAACGGCTTCGGCAATCTGCGCGGGAAAGTCCGCTTCGTCTTCATGCGGCGGGACAAAAATATCGGCGTAGAGCCAGTTTCCATTTTTGCCGCGTCTGTAAATGCAATCTAGAAAATCAAAATGAGTCGCTTTCGCGCCGAGAATTTTCGCGGCTTCAATATCTTCGGCGCGGCGCGCGCGGATCAAATCTGCGGCGGCGGCAATCCCCCATTGCCGATGCAATGCTTGCGCGAAGGGTGAAATCTCGTCGGGCGGAAAGCCTGAGAGGAGAGTCCAAATTTCAACGTCAGCGCCCGCGCGGACTTGTTCGTAAATCAACCCGCCAGCCGAAAGCGCGGCGTCGTCCAAATGTGGGGAAATATAAATCCAACGCATGAAATAGTTTTACCATAAAACGGCAATGGACTTTGAGCAAAGAATCTTGTACACTGTGTTTATATGAAGGAGGCGCGATGAAAGAACGGCGTAAAGAACAACGCAAGAGTTTGATGGCTTATACGCAGGTCTATGATTTATACGGCGGAAATTTGCTTGGCTATTTAGGCGACCTGACTTTGCTTGGCGTGATGGCGATTGGCGCTAAAGCGCTCGCGGAAAATACCGAGCTGACGATAGCCATTGAATTGCCCGATCTGTCAAACATTGCCGCGCCGCGCATTGTGTTGCCTGCGCGCGTGGCATGGGTCAAGCCTGACGTCAGTCCGCAATTTTTCAATATTGGGTTTGAGTTCAAAGAAGTCGCGCCTGAACAAAAGAAAATCATTGAAGCCGTTATCGCAAATTACGAGTTTCGACGCGATGTGCCAAAATATACAGACAAGCCTTTTGCCGAAGAATAACAGACTCGCCTTACGCAAGGTCGCGCTGAGCGAGCGCGACGCGGGCGAAAATGTTTTCTGCGTAACATCAGCGAGATTTTTTAACAGTCGCCTTGCAAGGCGACTGTCGCGTTTATAATCTCATTTATGAAACGACTTATTGGAATCTTGCTCATCGCGCTCTCAGCCGCCTCGTTTGGGACGCTCGCTATTTTTGGAAAATACGCCTACGCCGACGGGATGGACACGTTCACCGTTCTTTTTCTGCGCTTTGGAATTTCCGCGCTGACGATGACTTTCATCTTGCTTCTGCGGCGTGAAGTTTTTCCGCGCGGAAAAATTCTCGCGCAGTTGATCGGCATGGGCGCGCTGGGCTACGTCGGTCAATCGTTTTTGTATATGACCGCGATCAAATACGCATCCTCTGGATTGGTTGCGCTGCTTTTATATCTCTACCCAATGTTCGTGTTTATTCTCTCGGTTCTTATTCTCAAAGAAAAAGCGAGCGCGGTAAAAGTCGTCGCGTTGATTCTCGCGCTGGTCGGCGCGGCGCTGACCGTTGATCCCAATGGCGGGCGATTGATCGGCGCGTTGATGGCGGTTGCCGCCGCGTTGATCTATTCCGTTTACATCATCGTCGGCGCAAACGTGATGAAGCATGTCTCGGCGGTTCAATCTTCGGCGATTATTTTTGCGTCCGCTGGCGCAGTGTTTGGGATATTGACGTTTGCCAATGGCGCGCATTTTCCCGCAAGCCATTCAGGCTGGTTTGCCATGCTCGGCGTGATCGTCGTCTCGACTATTATTCCCGTTGTCGCATTTTTGGCTGGACTTGAAATCATAGGTCCCACAAACGCGGCGATGCTTTCCACGCTGGAGCCAGTCGTCACCGTGTTGCTTGCGGCGTGGTTGTTTGGCGAGAGATTAATGCCAATCGTTATGGTTGGCGGCGGATTGATTCTGGTCGCGGTGATCTTGCTGACGAGGAGCGAGTTGAAAAGTTGACACAACTAAATTAGACCTTCCCAGTCGGACTTGTTATGTTTTGCAAGCGCTCAGCAAATCCAGTTTGCGAATCACTGTCACTTTTTCTCTATGCTTGTGTTAAAATCGGCGCAGTTATTTTATAGGTAAAAATCGATCGTGGGCGGTACATTGATAATACACTGCAATATAAATATTGAATTGCCGAATTTGATAATCTATCTGTGCAAGCTATCGCGTTTTTTTATATTATGTAAATACTCACTGCCAATTTTCTCAACAAGGAGATTCTATGTTGCGTGGATTTACTAGCGGATTGAACAGTAGTCATTTGAAGGCAGGCGAAACTCAATTGAAGGTTGAGAATATTCAACTCAACTTTGGCGGGTTGACGGCTTTGCTTGACGTCAGCCTTGAGGTGCGTCAAAGCGAAATTCTTGCGATTATCGGACCAAACGGCGCGGGGAAAACCAGCTTGCTGAATTGCATCAGCGGGTTGTATCATCCGCAAAAAGGAAAAATCTCCTATTTCAAAGCGGAAGAAAATGGGGGCGCGAGCGAACAAGAAGTGACGCGCTTGCTTCCGCATCAGGTTGCCCAACTCGGCATTGCGCGTTCCTTCCAAAATATTGAATTGTTCCGTCACATGACGGTGCTTGATAACCTACTCTCCGGTTGCCACATTCACATGAAAAGTGGGCTGCTGGAGAGTATGCTTTATTGGGGACCCGCGCAGCGCGAGCAAATTGAATTCCGCCGCTTTGTCGAAGATTTGATTGACTTGCTGGAAATCGAAGCGCATCGCAACCAGACGGTTGGATCGCTTTCGTATGGATTGCAAAAACGCGTCGAGCTAGGTCGCGCGCTGGCAATGCGTCCATCTATTCTTTTGCTTGACGAGCCGATGGCGGGGATGAACTCGGAAGAGAAAGAAGACATGGCGCGTTTTGTCCTTGACGTCAACGAAGAACATGGCGTTACTACAATTTTGATCGAACACGATATGGGCGTGGTGATGGATATTAGCGACCGCATTGTGGTGTTGAACTTTGGTCAAAAAATCGGCGAAGGCTCTCCCGATGAAGTGGCAAATAATCCAGCCGTAGTGCAAGCTTATTTGGGCGAAGAGCGCACGAGTCAGCCTACCCAATTGCGGGAGAATTAGTCGTCATGGCAGTCACATTACCTCAATTCCTTTTTGAACACGCAAACTCTACGCCTGATAAGATCGCCATGCGCGAACGCAATTATGGTATTTGGCAGGCGATTAGCTGGAAGCAATATGCCGATCATGTCAAATATTTTTCGCTGGGATTAATCAGTCTCGGCTTGAAGTCTGAAGAGACCATCGCCATCATCGGCGATAACCGCCCTGAGTGGGCTATTTCCGAACTTGCCGCGCAATCGGTGGGGGCGAAGTCCATCGGCATTTATCAAGATTCCGTCGTCGCTGAAATGATCTACATCTTCAATCACGCGGACGTTTCTTTCATCGTGGTGGAAGATCAAGAACAAGTGGATAAAATTCTTGAGATGTGGGCTGAATTAAAGAACGTGCGTAAGGTTATTTATTACGACCCCAAGGGCTTGCGTAACTACAGCGAAGACTTCCTGCTCTCTTTTACCGATGTGGAAGATATGGGGCGCAAATACGATAGGGAAAATCTCGGTTGGTTTGAACAAAAACTCGCACAGGGAAAATCCAGCGATCTCGCGATTCTTTCCACCACCTCAGGCACGACGGGCAACCCCAAACTTGCCATGCTGACGCACAAATCCATGATCAGCATGGGACATAACTTAATGTCGGTTGACGCGATGTTGCCTGAAGATGAATTTGTTTCCTTCCTGCCGCTGGCGTGGATCGGCGAGCAGATGATGTGTATGTCGTGCGGTTTGCAAATCGGATACACGGTCAACTTCCCCGAAGAACCTGAAACCGTACAACATGATATTCGCGAGATCGGTCCGCAGGTCATGTTCAGCCCGCCGCGCATTTGGGAAAATTTTGTCAGTCAGGTGCAGGTAAAAATTGAAGACAGCACACGCTTCAAAAAATTTATGTACAACTGGGCGATGGGCGTGGGTCGGCAAATGGCGGATGCGCGCTTCCACAAACAGAAGCCATCTCTTTGGCTAAGGATCGCATACTTTATTGCCGATTTGACAGTGTTTGAAGAAATCAAAGATCATCTTGGACTGCGCCATCTCAAACGCGCTTACACTGGCGGCGCGGCGTTAGGTCCCGACGTCTTTCGCTTCTTTCACGCGATGGGCGTGAACCTTAAACAAATTTACGGGCAGACTGAGATCAACGGCATCGCGGTTGTTCATCGCGACGGCGATATTAAATTCCAAAGCGTGGGCATTCCCATCCCTGAAACGGAAGTCAAGATTGCGGAGAACGGCGAAATCTTGATGAAATCTCCCGCGCTGATGGAAGGCTATTATCGCAACCCCGAAGCGACGGCGGAGACTCTGGTTGACGGCTGGCTGCATTCGGGCGACGCGGGCTACCTTGACGAAGACGGGCATCTCATCGTGATTGACCGCGCCAAAGATGTGATGACCTTGCACGACGGCACAAAATTTAGTCCGCAGTTCATTGAGAACAAACTCAAATTCAGCCCTTATGTTAAGGAAGCGGTGGTCTTCGGCGGCGACTGGCCCTTCGTGACCGCCTTTATCAACATTGATTTTGCCAACGTGGGCAAGTGGGCTGAGAATCATCAAATCGCGTACACCACTTATACCGACCTCGCGCAAAAGCCGCCCGTTTATGAATTGGTGCGGAAGCATGTGGAAAGCGCCAACATAGATTTGCCTTCCGCCGCGCGGATTCGGCGCTTCGTGTTGCTCCATAAAGAATTAGACGCGGACGATGCGGAATTGACGCGCACGCGCAAAGTGCGCCGCAAATTGGTGGCGAAGCGTTACGAAGAAATCATCTCCGCGTTGTATGGCGAAAATCCGTATGTGGAAATTGAATCTGTGATTACCTATCAAGATGGGCGCACGGCAAAACTACAAACTCGCTTGACGATTGAATCTCTGGAGGAAACCAAATAATGGCTCTCTTCATTCAACTCACACTCACGGGGTTGACCAACGGCGCAATCCTCGCGCTCGCGGCGCTCGGCTTTGTGTTGATTTATAAATCAAGCGACGTGATCAACTTCGCGCAAGGCGAATTTTTACTCGTCGGCGCGTATGTCATTTTTGGATTGGTCGCGCAGATTGGCGTTGCGTGGCCCCTTGGTTTGATTTTGACGGTCTTGATTGCGGTAGCGCTAGGCATTGTCGTCGAGCGTTTGGTCTTGCGCCCGATGATCGGCGAGCCGATTATCTCCGTTATTATGGTCACCATCGGTTTATCCAGTTTGCTCAAAGCGATTGTCAGCGCCATTTGGGGAACCATCCCGCAGGCGTTTCCCGCGTTCATTCCATCCGCGCCCGTAAAAATTCTCGGCGCCACCGTTGGCGAAGATCGCTTGTGGGCGTTTGGCATTGCGATTTTGATGCTTGGCTTGTTCAATGTATTTTTCACGCGCTCGCGCGAAGGCATTGCCATGCGCGCCGTTGCGGACGATCAACAAGCGGCGTTGAGCATGGGCATCAGCGTCAAAAAAATATTCGCGTGGGCATGGTCTATCGCTGCGGCGACGGCTGCGATTGGCGGTCTATTAGTCGCCAACATCGTGGGAGTCAGCGGCGAACTCGCGGGCTTTGGGTTGCGCGTCTTTCCCGTGGTCATTCTCGGCGGGTTAGATTCAATCCCCGGCGCGATTGTTGGCGGCATCATCATCGGCTTGCTGGAAGCTTACACGGGCGGCTATATCGGACAAGGGCTGAATCAAGTGCTGCCTTTTGCCGCGCTCATCGTTATTTTGATGGTGCGCCCTTATGGATTGTTCGGGCAAGAAATCATCGAGAGAGTTTAAGGAGCCGCAATGATCTCAGGTATTTTTCACAGTTCTTATGAAAAAGATATGGCGCTGCGCCGCACGCATACGCAGAAAATCCGCTTGGTGATTTTGTTGATTGCGCTGATCGCCTTCCCGTTTTTTGCGGATCGCTATTATTTGACGCTTGCGAATCAAGTGGGCATTGCCGTCATTGGCGCAATCGGTTTGAATATTTTGGTCGGCTACACTGGGCAGATCAGTTTGGGGCAGGGCGGCTTTATGGCGGTCGGCGCATACGCGGCGGGTTTGCTCACTGTGAGGCTGGGAATGCCATGGTGGGCTTCTACGATTTTCGCCTGCATCATCACCGCGTTGGTCGGCGCGTTGTTTGGAATTCCTTCGTTGCGTCTCAAAGGACTATATCTGGCAATTGCCACGCTCGCGGCGCAGGTGATTATCCTGTGGGTGGTGACGCATTGGACGGGTTTGACTGGCGGCAATGAAGCGCTGGTCGTTCCCGATCCAACTTTGTTTGGCGTAAAAATTAACAGCGACTTTAATTTCTACTGGGTGGTTTGGGGTATCACAATCGTCGTTACGATTCTGACCGTCAATTTATTTCGCACGCGCTTTGGACGCGCCTTCATTGCCATCCGCGATCAGGATATTGCCGCGTCGGTGATGGGCGTGAATCTATTCAAATATAAATTGCTGGCGTTTGCGCTCTCGTCGTTTTGGGTGGGCATGGCGGGCGCATTGACCGCGCACTATCGCAACATCGTCACATGGGAACGCTTCACAATAGACGTTTCGGTTTTATATCTCGCGATGATTATCATCGGCGGACTTGGCTCGGTGACCGGCTCTTATCTCGGCGCGATTTTTATGACCTTGCTGCCGGTTGTGTTTACTAATTTGGGACGCGCTCTGAAAGGAAGTTTTCCAATTGTAGATACCGTTTTGCCTTTCATTCAACAAGGCGCGTTTGGCTTGGTCATCATCCTGTTCTTGATCTTTGAACCGGAAGGCTTGAACAAGATATGGAAAAATATGAAAGACTACTTTAGATTATGGCCCTTTAGTTA
>JAVHOY010000166.1:0-2717 GCA_036170295.1 bacterium | reverse complement strand
ATGAAAAAATACACGCCGCTTCAAATTTTCGTTCATCTTTACGCATGGTCGGCGCTTGCGCGGATTGTCTTCGATTTCTTCGCGGGCAATCTTTCGCCCAATCCCATTCAAGACCTCGAACAGCGCACGGGACGACACGCCGTCACGTTGCTGGTTTTAGCGTTGGCGTGTACGCCGCTTAACACCGTCTTCAAATGGAGCGAGCCGATCAAGCGCCGTCGCGCGCTGGGTTTGTACGCGCTGATGTATGCAGTCATCCACGTTATTATCTTCGCAGACCTTGATTATGGTCTCGCATGGAGTCTCATTGCAAAGACGATTTTTCAAAAACCATATATCATTGTCGGCGCAATCAGTTTTCTTTTGTTAATTCCGCTCGGCTTCACATCGTTTGATGTTTGGAAAAAACGTCTCGGCAAAAATTGGAAACGCCTGCATCAATTAATTTATCTCATCGCGCCGCTGGTCGTTTTACATTACGCCTGGAGCAAAAAAGGAAATATCTTTTCATTGCAAGGCGACGTCATTCGTCCTTTTGTTTATGGACTCGTCGTCGCGATATTTTTCATCCTTCGTATTCCCGCTGTTCGTCGAAGGCTCGCGTCTTTCTCTCCCACGAAATGGATTCTGTTCTACAAAAAGAGTCAGCAACCCCAATAAAAATTCGCACAGAAAGGTATAATCCCAGTCATGACTGCTAAAAAATCTACTCCCGCAATTGAAATTGAAGAAGAGGAAGAAGACGAAGTCGTTCAATCTTCCCAAGATTATGTGACCTTCAAAATGAGTCACTTCTACGCCGTGTTGGTTGTGCTGGCTTTCGCGGTTGGCATATTGATTGGCTACGTTGCATGGGGACGCAACCCCGTTACGGTCGTTCAGCAACCTGCGGCTCCTGTCGCGGGCGCGCCGCAGCCGACTCCGCAGCCAATCATCTACAACATAGAAACGAAAGGCTTTCCGAGTTTAGGTCCCGCCGATGCGCCGATCACCGTCGTGGAATTCAGCGACTATCAATGTCCGTACTGCTATCGCTGGCACAAAGAAGTTTACGATAGTTTGTTGGCGGCATATCCCGACAAGATTCGCTTTGTGTATCGCAACTTTCCGCTCTCGTTCCACCAAAACGCTTTTGCTTCCGCCGAAGCCGCCTTATGCGCGGGCGATCAAAATTCTTATTGGGAATTTCACAAAGTTCTATTTGATAGTCAGGACTTGTTGAATAATCAGGCTGGCACAGTTCTCGCGCAAACTGACTTTAACAAATTTGCAACTGACCTAAAACTAGACGTCGCTGCATTTGAAACATGCATGACCAGTCATAAGTATCAGCAATTCATTCAAGACGATATGGCGTACGCCGCCAGTCTTCCGCCTGATTACGCTAACGGACAAGCGGAAGCGGCAGTGGGCGGCACGCCGACCTTCTTCGTCAACGGGCATCGTCTGGGCGGCGCGTACCCCATTGAATATTTCAAGCAAATCATTGACGCGGAATTGGCAAAGCAATAAAACTTTGGGACGGGTTAAAGCCCGTCCCTTTTTTTATTTCTCGTCACTGCAAGCCGCGTTCTTCCCTTACCGAACGCAGAACGGTATATGAGTTTTTATAATGACACACCTTACGCGCTTAATACGCTTCGGACGTGCCACCCTCCCGAAGAACATCGGGACAATATGAGCGGTAGAGATTCTTCGCTCCGCTCAGAATGACATAATGACAAATCATCTTAAAACTCCGCGAGCGCTTACCACTCGGTGGTAATATAGGGCGGCTGTAAAAATCTTCCATTGAGAGAAACCCCATGAATAAATTTATCGCCATTGCAGGAAATATCGGCGTGGGAAAATCCACGCTGGTAAAAATGCTCTCCGCTGAAATGAAATGGGAGCCGTTCTACGAACCCGTAGGGGAAAATCCATACCTCGCGGATTTTTATCAGAATATGTCCGCGTGGGCGTTCCATTCGCAGGTTTTCTTTTTAGCGCGCCGATTGCGCGCGCACTTCAACATGGCGCAACGCGCAAATTCGGTCGTGCAAGATCGCAGCGTCTACGAGGACGCGGAAATTTTCGCGCAGAATTTATATCGGCAAGGAAACATTCAGGAGCGCGATTACAAAACTTATCGCGATTTATATGAGACCGCCGCGCAATTTCTGCCGCCGCCCGATTTGATCATTTACCTGCGCGCGTCTGTGCCAACCTTGATGAAGCGCATCAATTCGCGCGGGCGCGATTACGAGCGCAAAATCACGCCCGAATATTTGCAAAATTTAAATGGCTTGTACGAATCGTGGATTGAAGATTTTACGCTTTGCCCCGCGCTTGCCATCCCCGCCGACGATTTGGATTATGTGGCGCATTCGGGTCATCTGCGCTTGATCGTTTCCAAAGTGGAGAAAAAATTATCGGGCAAAGAAGAAGTCGTTTTTGAAGCGGAAGAAATGGCGCGCGCGGCAGAAGACTAGAATTTATTAGCAAGGCTCAAATAAAAGCAAAACTCCGAGTTCACGAAGAACTCGGAGTTTTTTTCTTATGGCACATAGTATTGAATGATCAACTGCGGGGCATTTGTTAAGCCCGCGTCTCCGCTGTAGAACTTCATGTAATCCGCGAGGCTGTCGTTGTTGTCATCCTTTGCGAAGCGCAAGCGGAATTGCGTCCAACCAACCTTGTTGATTTTGGCGAAGGCTGCGTTCAAGATGTTCGCGCTG
>JAVHOY010000165.1:0-2723 GCA_036170295.1 bacterium | reverse complement strand
AATTAACTTTCTCTCACATCTATAAACTTGGACACGATTTTTTCCAGCGCCTTCTTGACGACGTCCAGTTTTAGCCCCGCTACTTTGAACGTAAGGATGCGCGAGTTCGCGTCTGTGCCGGCGAATTGACCGAAGGAAACGAAATTTCCGCCCGCATCTAAAACAGCCTTTGTGATCTGCGCCAACTTGCCCGGGTGATCTTCCACCAAAGCCGTCACGCGGACTCCGCTTGCGCGCGCGCCCATCAATTCGAGGAAGGTCTTGAATAAGTCTGTTTCGGTAATCATGCCGACCACTTTATGATCGTCCATCACAGGAATGCCGCCGATCTTATTGTCCGACATCAAACGCGCAACTTCTTCGATGGGCGTATCCGTTTGCACGGTTAAGACTTTGCGCGTCATCACCTCTTGCACCGTGACCTTGCTCAACAGATAATTCATTTCCCAAACGCTCAAACTTGATACGGGCGATGGGGACGCGTTCAACAAATCTTTATCGGATACGATGCCGATCAACTGTCCGTTTTGCAATACTGGCGCGCGGCGGATGTGTTCCTTTTTGAACAGCGCCAGCGCCTCGTGAATGGGCATATCCTTTGTGATCGCAATGACAGGTCGTGACATTCTTTCGCCGACTAACATGGAGAGCCTCCTGAATAATGATTATGTTTTTTTGTCACGCCGTTATTATATTACAAACCTTATGTTACGCGGTCAAAAGGTTTTCACTACAGAGTCTATTGAGAAAATCGTTTAAAAATCTCTGCGTTTTTTGCAATCTTTGCGGCGAGGGATTTTACAAACCGAGATACGCCGCGCGGACGTTCTTATCTTTGATCAACTGCCGCGCAGGACCTTCGATTCCAGATTTGCCTTCCGCCAGCACATATCCATAATCGCTGATGGCTAACGCCATTTGCACGTTTTGTTCCACCAGCAAAATCGTCAGCCCCATATCGCGCAGGACGCGCAAACTTTCAAAAAGTTGAATGACCAGCACAGGCGCAAGTCCGAGCGAGAGTTCGTCAATCATCAGCACAATGGGTTCAGCCATGATGCCTCTCGCCACCGCCAGCATCTGCTGTTCGCCGCCGCTCAACGTGCCAGCCTTTTGGGCGCTGCGTTCCAGCAGACGCGGAAACATGCTGTACACCTTTTCAAGATTCGCTTTAACCTTGCCGCGCGCGCGTTGATTCGATGCGCCCATTTCAAGGTTTTCGTACACGCTCATATCGGTGAACAACTGCCTGCCTTCTGGCACAAGCACCAGCCCCAAATCCGCTTTGGCATACGCGGGCATACGGCTGACGTCCTTTCCCTGAAACCAGATCGAGCCGCTCCACGGTTTGAGCAGTCCCATCACGGAGCGCAGGGTGGTTGTCTTGCCCGCGCCGTTCCCGCCGACCAGACAGGTCAACTTGCCTTCTTCCAACTTCATGCTCGCGCCCCACAAAATTTGCACTTCGCCATATCCAGAGGTGACGTCGCGAACTTCAAGAATAGCCATGTTAATCATCCTCCATTAATCGCTCGGCAAGTTTGGGGTCGCCCAGATACGCTTCGATCACTTTCGGGTCGTTGGTAATTTCTTCTGGATTGCCTTCCGCGATTTGCGTTCCATAATCAAGCACGAGGATGCGGTCGGACACATTCATTACCGCCTTCATCAAATGCTCGATCATGATAATCGTCACGCCTTGCGCGCGGATATCCAAAATCATTTTAATCATTCCGTCAATCTCAGATGGATTCAAACCCGCGAGGACTTCATCCAGCAAAAGCAGATATGGATGCGACGCAAGCGCGCGCGCCATCTCCAATCTTTTCTTCTGCGCCACATTCAGACTTCCCGCCAGTTGATTGGCGCGGCTGGAAATTCCCACAAACTCAAGGACTTCGTCCGCGATCTTTGCGGCATTCGCCAAATTTTGATTCTCGTGCCCGAAGCACGCGCCCGCCATAGCGTTCTCGCGCACCGTCAATTCATTCAACGGGCGCACAATTTGATGTGTGCGCGCCATGCCCATCTTCGCCAAATGATACGGCAGTTTATGGGTCACATCTTCTCCTTGAAAAATAATGCGTCCCTCTTCGGGATGATATACGCCGTTGATGGTGTTGAACAAGGTGGTCTTGCCTGCGCCGTTCGGACCGATCAACCCGAAAATTTGTCCTTTGGGTAAATCAAAAGTCACTTGCGTCAATGCCTGCAAACCGCCAAAGCGTTTGGTCACGCCTTGCACTTGTAAGAGTATGCTCATACCAAAATCCTCCGCAAGAACGCGAAGCGTTGTCTCAGCCAGCCGACCAACCCCGCAGGAATAAACAAGATGATGACCAGCATCAACAAGCCCGCAATCACCAGTTGAAAATCTTTGAGCGGCAGCGAGCCGATCATCGCGCTGCTGGTCAACAGGGTGCTGCGCAGTCGTTGATAGCCGAGTGCGCCGATGACTGGACCCAACAGAGTCCCTTGTCCGCCGAGCATAATCATCACCAGCGATTCAATTGAAAAGCCGAGTCGAAACGCATCCGCAGGTTCCACGTTGCCGTTCTTGAAAAAGAACAACACGCCGAGCATGCCGGGCAGGAACGCGGAAAAAACGAACGCCAATGTTTTGGCGTTGGGCGTGACGACGCCCATCACTTCGGCGGCGTCTTCGTCCTCGCGGATGGACATCAACCCCAGCCCGAATTTGCTGGTCTTGATGTAATAACTAA
>JAVHOY010000164.1:0-12393 GCA_036170295.1 bacterium | reverse complement strand
CTTATCTGCTCTTTCTCGGCGCGAGTCGATTCCGACCATAACTCTTCGGCGTGGGAGCGGGACGCGGCGGACGGCGCGCATCGTTTCGCGGCGCGCCTCTGCCTCTGGAATCGCCTGCGGTTCTCGGCGGAGCGGCTGCGGTGTAGTCGAATCCTTCGAGCGTCTCGCGTTTGATCGGTCCTCCCATAATGCGTTCGAGAATCCGAATCATATCGGTATCTTCGGGCGTGACCAACGTAAACGCGTCGCCTGTGCGTTCAGCGCGACCCGTGCGCCCAATTCGATGAATGTATGCGTCGGCGGTGTCGGGCATATCGTAGTTGACCACATGCGAAATGCTTTCCACATCCAAACCGCGCGCGGCAATATCGGTGGCAACCATGATTTGATGCGTGCCGTCTTTGAATCCTTTAAGCGCGGATTGGCGTTGTCCTTGCGAGCGGTCGCCATGCAAACTTGTCACTTTGAATCCAGCGCGCTCGATTTGTTGCGCCACTTTTTGCGCGCGATATTTTGTGCGCGCAAAAATCAACACAGAATGAGTGTCCGTTTTTTTGAGCAACTGCAACAACAACTGCGACTTCAAATGCGACGGCACAGGGTAAAGCGCGTGCGTCACAGTTTTCGCGGGGCGGCTAATGCCCATCGCGATCTTCTGCGGATTTTTAAGCGCGCTTGACGCGAGAAATTCCACTTCGCTAGGAAACGTCGCCGAGAACAACATGGTTTGTCGCTGCGCGGGAATCGCTTTGATAATGCGCTTCACATCGGGTAGAAAACCCATGTCAAACATGCGGTCGGCTTCATCTAGCACAAGGATTTCGATTTTTCCTAAACGCGCATGTCCTTGATTGACAAGGTCTAGAAAACGTCCGGGACAAACAACCAGGATTTCAGCGCCGTCGCGCAAGGCTTTGACTTGAGGCGCGGGTCCGACTCCCCCATAAATGGTGGCGCTGCGGAGTTTGGTTCCCGCCGCGAGAGCCTTCACAACATCGTGAATTTGCTCAGCCAGTTCGCGCGTCGGCGTGACGATCAGCACACGCGTTACATTGCGCTGACCTTCGAGGAGTCTGTTTAAGATGGGGAGAACGAATGCGGCGGTCTTGCCTGTGCCTGTCTGCGCCGTGCCGATAATGTCGCGTCCGCGAATAGCGGCTGGGATGGCTGCCTCTTGAATGGGCGTGGCGGTTTCATAGCCCGCCTTTTTGATTCCCGCCATCAGGCGCGGGTCGAGATTAAATTGTTCGAAGTTCAAAATATTCCTTTTCTTCAGAAGTCTATCAATGTTGGGAAAATGAGCGAACGCTCAGATAAAAACAGCGCGGACTGCTGATATAAGTGAGTCAGCGGATTTGTAAATCAGGGACTCGATTTGTAAAAAGATTATAGCGCCGAAAATAATCTTGTCAGTTACTCCAGCCCTTTTCCGCTGCGGATTTTTTTGATCGCGCCGCGATTTTTTTTCGTCTTCAAGCGTTCTTCTTTAGACGCCTTCGTCGGTTTTGTTTTGCGACGCGCCTTCGGTCTCTCGCTCGCTTTTTGAATCAACTCATAAAAACGATTTAGCGCGTCGGCGCGATTTTTTTCCTGTGTGCGGAATCTGCCCGCCGTAATGATCAACACCCCGTTATCGCTGATTCGTCTGCCCGCGAGTTTTCTCAAACGCGTTTTTACTTCTTCTGCAAGCGACGGCGAATTCGCCGCGTCAAAGCGCAGTTGAACAGCCGTCGCCACTTTGTTTACGTTCTGTCCGCCCGGTCCGCTAGCGCGGATATATTCAAGCGTGATTTCCTTTTCAAGGTTTTTCATGACTCGCCAAACATCTTTTCGCCAGCGTCGCGGCGACATCCATGCGATATTCCGCCGACGCCCATTCATCGTTCGCTTCGTGATAAGCGTTGCGCGCGGCGGTATCCAAACCATCGGCTTCGGTTCCGTCCATCGCCAGCAGCGGAGTTTTGCCATAGCCGCCGAGCGTCAACCGCGCGCGTCCCGAATTCCACTGCGCCAACGCGACGCAGATTAGCGGCGTATCAGACGGTGTGCGCGAGACATATTCAAATGCAAAATTTGCATTCAAAGGAATTGCAATTTGTGCGATCAATCCGTGTGGATGCGTCAACAAAAATTCGCCCACGCTGATCACTGACGACTGATGACTAACAATTGTAACTTTCGCGTCCATCGCAAGCAACGCCGTCGCAAACGTTGACCTTCCATCCGCCGCGACCAATGTCCCCGCGATAGTCGCCGCGTTGCGGATATTGATCGGCGCTTCAAGTTTAATCGCGGCTTTCAACGCTTGGGGACATTCCGCGCTTTCGAGGAGTCCTTGCAGCGTGAGCGTTGCGCCGAGTTCCAAATCATTTCCTTTGCGGGTAATAGAATCCAAATTCAAGGCTTGTAAATCTACCGCTTCAATAGAATCAGAATCATAATGAGAAAGCAATGTCCCGCCTCCGAGAGGTTGAGTGTTGGGGCGAGAAAGCAATTCGAGGGCTTCATCCAATGTTTGCGGACGATGATAAGCGGTAATCATAGTTGAGTCTCCATAAATAAAAAATTAATCGGGATAAACTTTCCAACCCAATTCATCTAATTTTGAAAAATCCAGTTGTTCTTTGGGAACGTCAATGTGCATAGCGTTGGCTTCCGCGAGCAATTCGTTTGTCTCCGCGTCGTAAATGCCCGCCCACGCTTCGGCGATGTTGCGCTTGCTCTTACCCGCCTTTCCGACGATCCTTAACTTTTTTCCGATAGGCACATTCTTGCGATACTTCACTTCAAGCTTGCCCGTGAACATAAAGCGCGGATTCAGCATGTCGCTGCCCATTTGCGCGCGCCCCGAAATTTCATCCAGCAACGCCGCGACAATGCCGCCATGTAAGACTCCGGGATAACCTTGAAAATGGTTAGGCGCAATATATTCAGTCTCGATAACGCCCGGCTCGACTTCGTAAATATGCAATTGCAAGCCGATGGGATTTTCCAATCCGCAAATGAAACAATGACGCGAGTTTGGTTGTTTGATTTTTGACATGCGCGGATTATACTCTGTGGCATGAGAAAGATTTTCATCACCGTGTTATTCCTGAATTCGGTTTGAATTTTGCATGAATTTTTTTTCATACCCGATGTTTGAACAGGCAAGCGGTTGCCGAATTGCGCCAATTCGCAGGTTTATAATGGCGAATAGTCATAAAAAACAATAAATAAATCACTTTAAGTGATAAATTACTTGACTTTTATAATCGAAAGGTATAAAATACGCCAATGAAAAGCATAATAGGTAACGAAAGCGCCGACCGTTTGGATGATATAGATATGTACATCATCGAAGCCATGCGTAAGGACGGCAGGAGCGCGTTTGCTCAACTTGCCGAGAGACTCAAAGTTTCTCCGGGCATGATCCGCCAACGTTATAACCGCCTTGTGAAGTTGGGCTATCTCAAAGTAGTCGCCGTCACCAACCCGCTGATGATGGGCAAGCGCACGATGGCAATGATCGGCATCCGCACCGATGGGCGCAAAATGCTCGAAGTGGCGGATAAATTGATCAAGTTCGACGAAGTCGTCTATATCGTTGTGGTCAGCGGCAGATACGATATTTTGATCGAAGTCTTTTGCAGCGACCATGAAGACTTGCTCACATTCATGACCGAAAAACTTTCTAAAGTAGACGGCGTCCGCGAGACCGAATCGTTTATGCACTTGAAGATCGTCAAAGAGATTTATTTTTAAAATTCGTAATTCGTAAAACTAACCCTCGCGGGTTATAAAACTCATGGAGAATAAAATATTATGAAGGTTCTATTAGTTGGAGTGGGCGGCGTGGGCGAAGCGATTGCCGCTATTGCAAAGCCGCGCAAATGGATGACGCAAATGGTTCTTGCGGATTACAACGTCAAACGCGCCGAGGAAGTGCAGAAGAAAATGGGCGACGCGAAACGCTTCCCCGTTGAGTCTATTGACGCGAGCAAACAGGAAAATATCGAGGCGTTAGCGCGCAAATATCAAGTGGATTTGATTATGAACGCGGTGGACCCCGTCTTCAATAAGCAAATTTTTGACGCGGCGTATAACGTCGGCGCGAAATATATGGATATGGCGATGACGCTTTCCGAGCCGCACAAGACCGACCCGTTCAATAAGCCCGGCGTAAAACTTGGCGATTATCAATTTGATAAAGCAAAAGATTGGGAAAAGAAAAATCTGCTCGCGCTCGTCGGCTTTGGCGTGGAACCCGGCATGGCGGATGTTTTTGCGCGGTACGCCGCCGATCATCTTTTCGATGAAATCGAAGAGGTGGGCATCCGCGACGGCGCAAATATCACCATTGAAGGGTATGACTTCGCGCCTAATTTTTCCATTTGGACAACGATTGAAGAATGTTTGAATCCGCCAATAATTTGGGAAGACGGCAAATGGTTCACCACCGCGCCCTTCTCCGAACCCGAAGTTTTTGACTTTCCCGAAATTGGTCGCGTCGAAGTGGTCAATGTGGAGCATGAGGAAGTATTGCTCGTTCCGCGCTGGGTCAAGACGAAACGCGCCACGTTCAAGTATGGTCTTGGCGATGAATTTATCGGCGTGTTGAAAACCCTGCACATGCTTGGCTTGGACAACAAAGATAAGATCAACGTCAAGGGCGTACAAGTCGCGCCGCGCGATGTGGTCGCCGCGTGTTTGCCCGATCCCGCTCACTTGGGCAATAACATGAAGGGCAAGACCTGCGCGGGAACTTACGTCAAAGGTATGAAGGACGGAAAAAAGCGCGAGGTTTATTTATATCAAGTTGCCGATAACGAAGAATGTATGAAGGCTTGGGGATGTCAGGCTGTCGTCGCGCAGACTGCGTTCAGCGCTGTGATTGCTATGGATTTGATCGAGCATAATATTTGGAAAGGCATTGGTGTGCTTGGTCCCGAAGCCTTTGAGCCAACTGTCTTCATGGAGAAAATGGCGGATTATGGTTTTCCGTATGGCATGAAGGAAATGGGGAATTAGTGATTGGTCATAGTGATTAGTGAATCCCGAAGGTTTTGCGCCTTCGGGATTTTTTTGCGCGTCGCGCCTTAACATCAGAACTACTTCGTCAACTCGCTCAAACTCTCCGCAATAATATTCGGCGCAGGCTTCCAGCGATCCGCTTGTTCTCTTGTAGAAATTCCGCTCAACACCAACGCCGTCATACACCCCACGCCCTGCCCCGCCGCAATATCGGTTTCAAGCCGATCTCCGACGACGAGCGTCTCCGCTTTTGTCGTTCCCAATTTTTGAAGCGCAAGCTCCATCAAATACGGAAATGGCTTCCCCGCAACAATCGGTTGCGCGCCCGTCGCGGATGTGATCACAGACAGCCACGCCCCCGATCCGGGGATTTCTCCGCGCGGAGTAGGATAAGTCATATCTGTATTCGTTGTGTAAAATGGAATTCCCGCGCGCACCAGCAGAGTCGCCTCCGCGACCTTTTGAAAGGTGATCGCGGGATCAATGCCCATCACAAAAACCTGCGCTTCAGGCGCGCGCTCGACGCTTAAGATTTCAAATCCTTTTTCTTTCAACGCCGCGCGGATTCCCTCTCCGCCGATGACAAATATTTTTGTCCCCTGCGGATATTTCTGCGACAGCATAAACGCGACTCCCAACGCAGATGTGATCACCTGCGCGGATTCGATTTCTACGCCAAGTCCGCGCATCTTTGCCTGATACTCGTCTGGAGTCTTCGACCCGTTATTGGTTGCAAACACAAATTCGAGTCCGCGCGCGCGGATTTGTTTGAATGTCGCGGCAAGGTCGCCGATAGGCGCATCCGCTTTCCAAATCACGCCGTCCATATCTAAAATAAGCGCTTTTATATTTGAAGGCAACATCATAATTTTCAATTTTCAATCTACGATTTTGGATTTGCGATTTACCTTTCGCCTATCGTATTTCGCATGTCATTATAAACGCAAGACCCCGAGGATTTCTCCTCAGGGTCGCAACCAATCACTGTCCATTGATCACTGATTACTGTTCGCTGTCTTACTTCTTTTCAGGCGTTTCAATCACCTGATCGACCAAACCATACTCCACAGCCTGCTGCGCGTCGAGATAATAATCGCGGTCAAGGTCGTGTTCGATCACGTCCAGAGGCTGCCCCGTATGTTTCGCCATCACGCCGTTGAGCAGAGACTTCAAGCGCAAAATTTGCTTCGCCTGAATTTCAATATCCGTCGCCTGACCCTGCGCGCCGCCAAGCGGTTGATGCATGTGAATGGTCGCATGCGGCAGCGCATATCGTCTGCCCTTCGTGCCTGCGGTCAACAAGACCGTTCCAAACGAAGCCGTCACGCCAACCGCCACCGTGCTGATCGGGTTCGAGATGATCTGCATCGTGTCATAGATCGCCAATCCCGCGTAGATCACTCCGCCGGGCGAATTGATATACATGCGGATTTCTTTTTCAGGGTCTTCATGATTCAAGAAAAGCAATTGCGCCACGATCACATTCGCAACTTGATCGTCAATCGGCGTGCCGAGAAAAATAATTCTCTCTTTCAGCAGCAACGAATAAATATCATAAGCGCGTTCGCCGCGCCCTGTATTCTCGACAACCATAGGGACTACATCATTAAAATTTAAGTTCATCTTGTCTCCTTTTGAATTCGCAAATCATACTCAACAAGTATTGGATTTTTGTTAAATCTTGATAGACGCTTTATAAAACAAACGACGCAATACGAAACCCGTAATGCGCCATTTGCAATCTTCAACTTTTAACTTTTTACGCTTCGCTATTTTTCTCTTCGACGTTTTCCAGCGCGGATTCTTCTTTCGGCTCTTCAGTCTTTTCTTCAATCGGTTTATATTCGCCGATTGCAATAGACTTGAGCATATCCAGCGCTTTGCGCGTCATCACGCGGTTCGCGGATTCCATCGCAATCGCTTGACTCATCTGCTTTTGTCCTTGCTTGCCGCCGCCGATCTTTGAGAAATCTACGCCTTGCATGATGAGATCATTGATCGCGCCGTTATATTCCTCGTCAAGCGCATTGTTGTCAATTTCAATTTTTTCCTTGCTGACGATTTCATCAAGAATCAAACTGCGCTCCAAGCGTTTCCGGGCGACGGGCTTGACTTCCTCTTCAGTAAATTTCTCGCGCGTCGTGCTGCGGACTTTGAAGTATGTCTCCAAATCCATGCCTTGTTGCGCGAGACGGTTGGCAAGGTCTGAAAGCACATGTTCCGATTCATGCTCCACCGCATGGTCGTTGAACTTGATCGTCGCGCCTGCTTTTATTTTTTCAATTAAGTCTACAAAATATTTATCGTCGTAAGCGGCTTGCGAATTCTTTTCGACGTCTTTCTTGACCGCCGCTTTAAGGTCGTCTAAAGTTTCGCCCGCGCCGACTTTTTTTGCAAAAGCGTCGTCAAGGTCTGGCAGAATGACTCCGCGCACAGTTTTGATCGTCGCGGTAATTTCAACGCTCTTGCCTTTTAATTCTTCCACTTCCCAATCTGCAGAGAAGTCATGCGAAATCGTTTTGCTTTCGCCCGCTTTCAAGCCGATCAATTCATTTGCGAATCCGTTGTAGGGCCATTCGGTATCGCGTCCTTCTTTGCGAACGAACGTTGCAAAACCTGTGCGGTTGAGTTCTGTTGTCTCAGATGCGACGTCTAACAAAACGTAATCGCCCGCCTCAATAGCGCGGTCTACGTTTTCGGTAGCAGCATATCTTTGGCGCAAATCTTCCAGCGCGGCTTCAAAATCTTTTTCTTCGGGAGCGACCCATTCATACGGCAGGCGAATCGCATGATAATCGCCAAGATCAACTTCGGGAGCGAGCGGAACGCGGAAGGTCAACTTCGGCGCTTCGAGACTTTCCACCGCTTCAAGGCTGCCTGCCGCGCCGGGATTTATATCCGCTTCTTTCAGAATGTTTGAATATTCCGCGTCCACAAACATATCAAGCGCTTGCTCGGAGATTGCCGCCTCGCCAAATGCGCGGACGATAATGTCGTAGGGCGCCTTGCCGGGACGAAAGCCCGGAACTTTATTGCGCGAAGAAAGTTTCGATGCGGCGCGGCGCTTGTAGGTGTTCATCTTTTCCTGATCCACTTCCACGATCAGTTTTACGGAATGATCTTCTTGGTATTGTTTTTCGATATTCAAAGTTAATTCCTTTTTACGTCATTGCAAGACGGATTTTAAGTGAGGACGGTGGGAGTCGAACCCACATGCCTTGCGGCACATGATCCTAAGTCATGCTTGTCTGCCAATTCCAACACGTCCCCGCGCGATTGAGCGGCGGAATTATACTGTGATTTCTCAAATTCCGATAAATGATTTGCTATTTTCATTTGACGATTTTCGATTGCTGAGTATAATGCCGCTCTTGCAATTTCAATTTTATTCTTGGAGAATTTCTATTGAGCCGCGTGATTAATCCCGATTCCGTTGGAAAAGAACGAACCCGTTTAACAAAATCCATTGTGTTGTGCATTCGCGAGTTGGCAAAGGCGCAAACCGTCACGCCAGACGCAAAAGACATGGCGGCGTTTATCGCGTTGGCGTTGCAATCCATTTCCGACGGCGTTGATGTTTCGGTGGCGGCGTGGGAAAAACGCGACTACTGGGTCAAGGCAGATAAATTCCGCATGGAGTGGATTTGGGCGTCGCAATCCGCGACAAAAATGAAAGACGCGGTTTTATCCGATGATTGGGGAGCGGTGGCAATGTTGATGCCCAAGATCGCTTCAAAATTCAGCGCGATTGTCGTCTCCGACAATCACAGACTGGGCAAGCCCTGGTCAGGAGCGTACACGCTGCTGGCGTTTCATCGAAAGTTATAAAAAAATTTGGAGGCTTGCAAGCCTCCAAATTTTTTTGCCTATTTCAATTTTGGCAAATGCGATTTTGTGCCGTGAATGGTCTCAACAATTGTTTCGCGGATATGCTTGCTGAGGTAGTGACTCTCCAGCGTGGAAAGCGGCAGAAAGCGCGCGCCCGCGACAACATGAATGCAGTTTGCCGCTCCGCATAAGCAGATGAAAGGCGAGCTCATCTCCCATTCTGTGGAAGGATAGAAGAAGAAAAGTTCTTCGCCTTTTTCAATATCGCGGCAAGCGATCATTAACATACGTTCGGTATCCAAAATTACATTCGGATCGCATGAATGATTCAACGCGGCGAGCTTGCCGACATGCGTATGCTTATCCTTTGCGATTTGCACCGTGAAGCGCGTGGGCTTATCGGCGATGTTTTCGCTGGGCATGACGCAAATCGTCTCCCCTTTTTTGTAAGATTGTTTTGTAATTAAAGTTCTGAATTTATTTTCAGTTTTTATCGTAAGCGTTTCCATTATTGAAGTCATATCAATTATTCTCCTTTATATATTATGCGATGAAAAATATATTCACTAGTATATTGATAAATGAATTAATTACAAGAGATTGAATGCGTATTTGAAATATTTTAAGGTTAAGATAACGCATATTACATATTTATCTTGAACAAAAAAAACAGTAGCGAAATATGACTATTGGTGTTATAGCGCTTATCTTGATCCGCTTTTATTTATGGAGTAAACGAATATGACAAAAAGCAACTCTTTCTTTGACCGCCCAAATATTATTAAAGAAATCATTCCGATTGACGGCGGAATTCCCTTCGGCTTTGAACGCGTAATAAATTCAGCGGTAGGAGTCGGCGGCGCGTATGGCGCTTGGGGAAAAAGTTACGATAACGCGCACATGCGCGATCTGGTTTCGCAGCGTTTAGGCGAAACGCTAAAAGAGGAAGAGGCGATCAATCTCGCAGAATTGGGATTTCTTAGCCGCCACCATACGCCCGATTTAAACACAGCCGAACATACCGAATTGGAAATGATCGTTGGCGCGCGGTTGCTGCGCGAGGCTGCGTTGGCGAATGGCTGGCAGCCTGCCGACGTTCAGGCGGTGTTGATCGGCGCGGGCGGACCGGTCGTGCCTGATTACGTCGAACAGATTTGCCGCCGCGCGGGAATTCCAGAAAGCGCGTTGAAGGTCAGCGTTCACAAGGCTTGCGACAGTTCGATGGGCGGATTGCACTTGGCGTTGAATCCAAACTTGGCGCGTAAAGGTCAAATGAATATCGCCGAAGAATTGAAGGGGAAGAAAGTCTTGGTGGGCGGCGTCGAAGGCTTGAGCAGATTTACGCATCACTCCCGCGATAAGTACGCGCTGCAATTATTTGCAAACGCGGCGGGAATCATCGGCGTTATTCCCGGCGAGACTTTCAAATTTTTAGTGGGTAAAGAGGACGAGGTTTTTGACGACGAAGGCACGCTGGCGATTCACATGTACTATCCTCATTCCCGCGAAAAAAGAAACGGCTCGCGGGTGGAAGTTACGCGGGAAAGCGCGACGCATATCCGCGTGGCGGGGATGATGCACGAACCCGAAGACGGTTCGCCGATTGCGATGGCGGGTCCGATGGGCATGGTGAAATTATTTGTCCGCTCAGGCGTGCAAGTTGTGCGCGAAGTTTTTAATGAGTATTCTGAATTAATGAATAAACTGGGAACGCCTGAAAAAAAGATTTCGGTCGGCATTGTGCATCATGCCAATTACAAGATTAATCAATTGAAGGCGAAGCAATTGAAAAGTCTTGGCATTGAATTTCCTATGCCGTGGTTGGTCAGCGATTTTGGCAATGTCAGCGCGGCAAGCAACATAATTGTTTTTCTGCGCCAATTGCCAAAGATCATGCCCGGCGATAACGTCCTGTTTGACGGTTTCGGCGCTGGCACCTATTACGATGTGTTCGCGGTCACGATGGGAGCGCGAAGTTAAATTGCAAACGCTTGAGCCACATTATGAAGAAAATTTTATCTATGTTTATTTTGATTGCGCTCGCTTTAGCGAGTTGCGGCGCTGAGAATGACGCGGCTGCGACGGATTCCATGCCCGCTGAATATGTCGGCAAGACAAATCCGCTTGACGCAAGCGCCGCAGCGGCGGGCGCGGAAATTTTCAAGATAAATTGCGAAGCCTGTCATGGAGTTCAAGGTCGCGGCGATGGTCCTGCCGGCGTGGCGCTAGATCCTCAACCGAAGGACCTCGCGGTATTTGCTCCCACCGTTGGCGATGACTATTTGTACTGGCGCATCAACGCTGGCAAGGATGGAACCTCCATGATGGCGTGGAATGGCGCGCTCACCGACGAGCAGATTTGGCAAGTTGTCGCGTTTATCCGCACACTTAAGTAGTTTAAGAAATAATTTATGTTTGCAAACGGCGTATCGTAATAATGCGCCGCTTGCTTATTTTATATTTGGATACGGCAACACATAAAATAACATGACCAAAAACATAAACGCGTTGCCCGCTAAAACGCACACATGCCAAATTTCATGGTTGCCAAAATACGGCGGATAGGGATCAGGTTTTCCGTTTGCAAAGATCAACGCGCCGACCGTGTAGGACAATCCGCCTGCAATCAGCAGAGTGATGGCTCCCATACCGAGCTGGCTATAAATGGGTCCAATCAAAAACACGATAATCCAGCCCATCAGCAAAAAACTGATGTTTGACAGCAATGCCGAAATTTTTGTAAAGAAAATGGATTTGAGCGTGATAAAGAAAACCGCCAGACTCCAGATGACGCCAAACAAAATCCAGCCTGTCGCGCCGCTGAAGATGGTCAAGCAAAACGGCGTGTACGTCCCTGCGATGAGAATATAAATGGCGCTGTGATCCAGAATTCCAAAGACGCGCAAATATTTTCCAAACAACAAAAAGAAATGCAAGAGGCAACTGAACAGCAGCGACAGAAATAAACTCGTTCCATAGATTGCAAAGCCGACGACGTGCGCGGACTTGTGATCAATCGCCGCCAAAGCGACCAGCGTCGCCAGCGCGGATATGGACAATATCGCGCCAATCAAATGGCTGATGGCATTGAAGTATTCATTGCTGTTCGGCGCGGAGATCAACGGGTCAAGGGAGGGTTTTTGTAAAGTCATGCGCGCGAGTATATCGCAAGTGTCGCCGCTTTTAACGTTCCAACGTTCCTCACACTTGGTATAATTCGCCAACTTAAAAACTTTGGAGCGCTACAAATGAGCAAAAAACAAACAGGCAACCAGATTCGCCAAGACTTTATAGATTTCTTCGTCAAGCGCGGACATACCGCCGTGCCGTCTATGTCGCTTGTGCCGGGCGGAGACAGCACGCTGCTGTTCACCAATTCGGGCATGGTGCAATTCAAGGACGTCTTCGTCGGCACGGATTCGCGCCCGTATAAACGCGCCGTTGATTCGCAGAAGTGTATGCGCGTGGCAGGCAAGCACAATGATCTTGACGACGTCGGGCGCGACGATACGCATCACACATTTTTTGAAATGCTCGGCAACTGGTCGTTTG
>JAVHOY010000163.1:2691-12425 GCA_036170295.1 bacterium | reverse complement strand
TGATTTCCTTTTTGAATGACTTGACCTTTATCTAAAACCAGAATCAAATCCGCTTTCATGACGGATTGAATGCGGTGCGCGATGATGAAGGTCGTGCGATGTTCCATTAATTTATTCAACGCTTCGCGGATGGCGGCTTCCGTTTCGGTATCCACCGATGAAGTGGAGTCATCCAAAATCAAGATGCGCGGATTTTTGAGAATCGTTCGCGCAACGGTCACGCGCTGCTTTTGTCCGCCAGAGAGCGTCACGCCTTTTTCGCCGACGACGGTGTTGTAGCCATCGGGGAAAGTCAAAATCACGTCATGCACGGCGGCGGCTTTCGCGGCGGATTCGATTTCTTCCTGCGTCACGCTTCTGCCCACTCCATACAAAATATTTTCGCGGATAGAACGGCTAAACAAAAACGGCTCTTGTTGCACAATGCCAATCTGCTCGCGCAGATATTTGCGCGGATAGTCTTGCAAGTCCGCGCCGTCGAGCAGAATCTGCCCGCTGGTATATTCATGAAAGCGCGGCAGCAGATTCACAAGCGAGGTCTTGCCTGAGCCCGTCGAGCCAAGCAGCGCGATGGATTGCCCCGATTGGATATGAAACGAAATATCTTTGATGACCTCATGCGCTCCGTCCGAATAAACGAACGAGACATTTTTGAATTCAATCTCTCCGCGCACAGGTTCGGTCGGCTGAACTTTGCCGCCATCTAAATCTTCGCGCGCCTGCTTGGTGATTTCCATTAAGCGCTGATACGAGACCATGCCCGTCGAAGTCTGCACGATGGTGCGTCCCAAATTGCGAATGGGGAATATCAGCCAGACGAGCAGCCCGACGTACGCGACGTAGTCGCCGATGGTAATTTGTCCGTGAATTGCCATGAACGCGGCGTACACAAAGCCGAACAACATCTGCGCGCCCAGCACAATATCGGAAAGGGGCCAGAAGAGCGAGTGCATCAGCAGCAGGACTTTGCCCTTTACATATTTCAGCCAGTTATCTTTTTCAAATTTTGCTTTTTCGTGATCCTGACGTGCAAAGGCTTTGACCACGCGCACGCCCGTCAAATTTTCTTGCAGCGTCGTGGAGAGAATCGCTTCCTGCGCTTGATAATCTTCGTAGGCTTTAGTCACTTTTTTGAAGAACCACAGCGAGACCCATAAAATAAACGGGATGGTGACGACGGACAGCAATCCAAGTTTTACGTTGATGTATAGAATCGCAATCCAGTTGATGACAAACAACAGGATGATGCGTCCCACGCCAATGGCTTGCTCTGAGAAGAAGCGCCGCAGCGCGTCCACGTCGGAGGTGACGCGCTCGATTAAATCTCCCGTCGGAGTCGCGCTGTGATACGCAAAACTCAAGCGCTGGATATGGTCAAAGAGGAAGTCGCGCAAGCGGCGGGCGATTCCTTCCGCAGTGTACGCGGCTAATCGTCCAGAAAGAAACGAAAATCCGCCTTCGATAAAAGCCAGCGCGATGAAGCCTAATCCGATCCACAGAAAGGTTTGCGTCATCGTCGAGCCGAGCATTACGCCTTTGCCGAGAACTTCATCCGCGAAAAAACGGAGCAACAAATATACGGTTGTTTTTGCAAGCGCCGAGATGGCAAGCGCAAGAGTCGCCGCGAGATATGAAACGCGAAAGTCGGTCATCATGCGCCACAAACCGACGAGACGGTTTGCGTTCAGCGCGTTGCGAAAGTCAAAATATTGCGTTGTGTCTGACATTGTGATTCTCCATAGCGACTCTGGAGTCCAGCAGCTTGCTGCTGGACTGGGCAGTCGAACAGCAAGCTGTTCGACTCCAGAGTTTAAACAAAAAGGGCTGCGACGAGTGCGTCACAGCCCAGATAAAACAAGGGACAGGAAAAGACCTAGCGGCGGTCTATAGGCGCACTCCGAGAAGGCAAATTGCCAACTGCATTAGGGGTCGTGAAGATTGTGCTGTACATCAAGAGTGCGCTCCTTTTTTTAAGATTTTTATTACTCGCCAAGTTTACACTGTGAAATCGAGAAGTGTCAAGGCTTTGAGGAAATGAGAATCTGTCGGCGGCGTAACTTTTCTTTTGCGGCTGCGACGTATAGTCATACCCAAAGCAAAAAGGAGAAATTATGACTCACGTTATCACAAGTTTATGTTTGCGCGACAATGGATGTGTGGATGTATGCCCTGTGGAGTGCATCAACCCTGGAAATCCCGCTTCCGAATATCCCACGTTTTATATTGATCCTTCCACTTGCATTGACTGCGGCGCGTGTGTGCCAGAATGTCCCTTCCACGCAATCTTTCCAGCGGATGAAGTTCCCAGCGCGTATAAAGCCAAAGGCGGAGAGTTTATCAACGCGGTCGGGTTGAGCGGTCGTTACGAAGCCGCGAATCATAACGGCAAGCCAATCAAACTTGAAACCACGCGCGCATTATCGGCGGGCGAGACGCTTGACCTGACATCGGCGATCAAGTTGAACGAAAAATTTTATAAATAGTTGGCGCGCTATCCTTCCATTTGGTTGGCTAGGTTATGAATCCACTTGCGCGAGCGATAACGATATAAGCCGACAATCCATTTTGCGACTTCTTCGCTCATCGCGCACAGGTAAACAAAATACACGGGCAGATGAAATACGAACGCGCCGAGCGCGGCAAGCGGAACGCCGACGATCCAGATAATAATGCCGTCAATAAAAAGCGAGAATTTGGTATCTCCGCCCGCGCGCAAAATACCGACGACGATGGTCATGTTGTTGATGCGAATCCACATGAACAGGCTGACAATTGTCAACACGCGGCTGGCGTTTCGAATGACTTCAGGCGAGACGTTGTATAAAGTCAACACCGGCGCTTTGACCAGCGCGATGATTCCGCCCATGACGATTCCGCCGAGCGCGCCAAACACTAACGAGCGTCCCGCGTAACGATAGGCTTCGTCTTCTTTGCCCGCGCCGATGCGATTGCCGACTAATATCGAAGTCGCGTTGGATACGCCGATGAACGCGACAAATCCAATCTGCTCGATAGTTGAAATAATGTTCATGGCGGCGATTGAACTTGTGCCCATGTTTCCATAAATGGCGTTGTAAGTCGTGATGCCTAGCGACCAAAATAATTCATTCAAGATAACGGGCAGCATAGAAGGAATCACTTTTTTCAAGAACGACGCGTCGAACCTGAACATCTCGCGCGGCGCGGCGGCGACGGGGGAATCTTTCTGCGAGTAGACGACGATCAGCAGCGCGGCGCATTCCAATCCGCGCGCAATGAGATTCGCCATCGCGGCGCCGTCAATTCCCATTTCGGGCAAGCCGAATTTTCCGAGAATTAATCCATAAGATAGAAAGACGCTCAACATCAGCGCGCTAACCGCGATGATCGTCGGCGCTTTGACGTTTCCTGTGGAGCGCATGACAAAGGCGTAACTGAATGTGATCGCGTAAAAGACGAACGTCCATGCGAAGACGCGCAGGTAATTTGTGCCAGCCGCGATCACGGCGGAATCGCTTGAGTAAATTTGTAAAATCTGCGCGGGAAAGAATTCTGAAAGCGCCAAAAAAATCAGGCTGGTGGACATAGCGATCAACAAACATAAACCCAGCACACGCCGCAAATTGGGAATATCGCGCTTGCCCCAAAACTGCGCGGTGAACATTGCCGCGCCGCTGACGACTCCAAAATGCGTGAGGTTCAATAAAAATGAAACTTGTCCCGCCAATCCCACCGCCGCTACCGCCACATCGCCTTTTTGCCCGACTAAGATTACGCTTGCCATGTTCAGCGCCGAGAACATGAATTGCTGCGCGATGATCGGCAACGCCAGTTTGCGGATGTTGTTGAAATACTCGCTATCGTGAAATAAATCTAAGATATGTCTCAGCACATAGCCTCCAAGTGGAGGCATTATAGCGTGTAACGCAAAATAGATTTTGCGCCGCTCCGCCGTCTGTGTACGCAAGCATCGCAGTCCAACCGAAATCCTTGCAATTATTAGATATAGCCACTAGAATATGTCGTATTATCCGCTTGGATTCAAAAGATTGCCAATTCTTCTGGGCATTATTGCTTTTGGATTTTACACGTCAATAAATATTTCAGCAGGAGTTTTGTTTATGCGACATTTTATAACAGTAGGCATTCTTGTTCTTATCGCTGCGGCGCTTACCTATTTTGGTTTGACGGCGGCGGGTCTCATGCCTGTGGAAGCCAGCGTTCAATCTATTTCAATTGACTGGCTATTCAATTATGAGGTCATGGCGATCTCTTTTCTTTTCGCGCTGATTGTTGTTCCGCTTTTCTACAGTTTGGTCGTATTCCGTCGCCGCAAAGGCGAGACGGGCGAGGGTCAATATTTTGAAGGGAACACTCCTCTTGAAATCGGTTGGACGATTGCGCCGCTTTTTATCGTGATCGCTTTTGCTTACATGGGCTCCTATTCGTTGAGCGATATTCGCCGCGTTGATCCAAATGCGACGGAGATCAAAGTAACAGGCAGCCAATGGGCTTGGAAGTTTGAATATCCCAACTACGGCGTGACTTCCAACGAGCTTCACTTGATTGTGAATCAGCAAGTGAATTTGAAAATGGAATCGACGGATGTGCTTCATTCTTTCTTTGTCCCTGAATTTCGCATGAAGCAAGATTTAGTGCCAGGTCGCGTGACCGAATACCGCGTTACGCCCTCGCTCATCGGCAGCTACAAAGTCCGTTGCGCTGAAATTTGCGGCACGAGCCATGCTTATATGGAAGCGCCGGTGATTGTCACCTCCGCCAAAGATTTTGACGTTTGGATCAAAACTCAAAACGCGCCGGCGGCAGACCCCGTTGCGAACGGCAAAAAATTAGTCGCAAACAACGGTTGCTTGGGCTGCCATACCGTTGACGGCTCTAAACTTGTTGGACCAACTTGGAAGGGCTTGTATGGTTCTCAAGTTTTGCTGGCAGACGGATCAACTGTCACAGCCGACGACGCTTATCTTAAAGAATCGATTACGAACCCAACGGCTAAAGTCGTTAAGGATTATCCGCCCGTCATGCCGCCGTTCGCTTTGAAAGATCAAGAAATCGCGGATATTATCGCGTACATCGCAACGTTAAAATAGCCACAGGAGAGTAGTTCAATATGAAACGTTTTTTTTCTAGCGCTTTAGCGCGCGGATTGTTCTGGCAATTTGTCGGGACATTGGTTGGCGCGGGGCTTATCACGGGCATTCGCGCTTTGATGGGCTTGAGCGTGACCGATAAATTTTTCTTTACCGAACCCGCCTGGGTTTTGGGCGGCTTCTTTGGCGTTCTGTTCTTTATGGTGGGAACCGGCGTAACCGACGATTGGATCAAATGGGCGCGCGGCATAGATACGCCCGATCATCACGAAGATCGTTTTGAAGGCTGGGAAAAATATGTGAACGTATCGCTCGACCATAAAGTCATCGGCGCGCAATACGCAATCACTTCGCTGGCGCTGATCTGCATCGGCGGCTTGTTCGCGTTGATCTTCCGCGTTGAGTTGGCGCAATCGCAACTTCAATTCCTCACCACCGATTTGAATCTTTTCGGTCAAAACGGTCCGCAACTTTACAATACGTTGATGTCGCTGCACGGCATGATCATGATCGTTTCGATTTTGCTGGGCATCGCCGGCATGATTAACTACATCGTTCCGCTGTTGCTTGGCGCGCAAGATATGTCTTTCCCGCGCTTGAACGCATTCTCCTATTGGATCGCCGTCCCCGCGGCGGTTCTCCTGTTGATGAGTCTCGTTCTCGGCGGATTTGACACAGGCTGGACGGGTTACCCTCCGCTTTCTGCGCGCGCGCCTGTGGGCATGCAAATGTTTTTTCTCGGCGTGTTCACTGCGGGATGGTCTTCTATTTTGGGGGCGCTCAACACTATCGTTACCGTCGTGCGGATGCGCGCAAAAGGCATGACCGCTTTCAAAATGCCCATCTTCGTTTGGTCGGCGGTGGCGACTTCCATCATCGCGTTGACCGCCACGCAGTTAATTGGTCTTTCTTTTCAATTGGTTATGTTCCAGCGTCTCTTTGGCATGGGCTTCTTTGATCCAGCGAAAGGCGGCAACCCCATTTTGTTCCAGCATCTTTTCTGGTTCTATTCGCATCCGGCAGTTTATGTGTTTATTCTGCCCGGTCTGGGAATCATTTCAGAACTTCTGCCGGTCTTTGTCCGCAAGCCGTTGTTTGGCTATCGCTGGATCGCTATGTCTTCGATGGCGATTGCGCTGGTGGGCTTCCTCGTTTGGGCGCATCACATGTTCACCTCTGGCATGAACGAATATTTGCGCGTTCCGTTTATGTACAGCACTTTGTTGGTGGCTATCCCAACCGGCGTGAAATTCTTCTCGTGGATTGCTACGATTTGGGGCGGCAAGATCACAACGCCTACGCCCATGCTCTTTGTGCTGGCGGGCATCGTTGTCTTTTTGATGGGCGGTCTATCGGGTCCGCCTAACGCCACCGTTTCTGTTGACTTGCACCTGCACGATACCTACTTCATCGTCGGACATTTTCACGATACTATTTTCGGCGGGTTTGTATTCCCATTTTTTGCCGCGCTGTACTACTGGTTTCCTAAAGCCACAGGTCGCCGCATGAATGAGACGCTCGGCAAGATTCACTTTTGGCTGATGACTCCATCGTTCCTAGTTTTGACATTAGGCATGATGCGCATCGGCTTGCTCGGAATGCGCCGCCGCATTGTGGATTACGATCCCGCGATGGGATTCGACTCGACCCACATGGTTCTGACCATCGCCGCGTTTTTGATCGCGCTTTCGGTGTTGATCTTCCTCTACAATTTTTTCAACAGCATCAAGAACGGCGAAAAAGCGGAAGGCAATCTCTGGAATTCGCGTTCGCCCGAATGGCAAGTTCCTTCGCCCATGCCCGCGCACAACTACGAGATTCCCTTTGAGGTGGTTGGCGAACCGTATGATTACGGTTTGGCTGACGCTCCGTACACCAAATTCATGAAGCCTGAAACAGGCAAACATAACTAAAGGGCGCGACTCAAATGTCACATACTCAAAATAAATCTTCCGCTTTTCAACAGGGCATGGTGATCTTCATCTACCTTGCGGCGCTTACCGCGCTGGAATACTTCATCGCGATTACATTCACTGCGGTTCCCATTCTGGTTTTGATCGCGGTCATTAAGGTCGCGCTGGTCATGTACTATTACATGCATATCTATAAATTGAGCGAAGAAAGCGACAGCGACCAAAGCTCCTACTCGTACAAAACGGGATCAAACCGATTTGGCTTATGGCTCTTCCTGCTTTCCGATTCCTTTGTCTTCGGCGGATTGTTGGTTTCGCGCTTTAATTTACTGGCGATGACTCGTCCGCCATTGAATCAACTTCTCGGTTTAGCCGTGACCGTCGTGCTGTTGCTCTCTTCATTCTTCATGAATCGCGGCGAGACCGCGATGGCGCTTGGCGATAAAAAAGGCTTCTTTACTAATACCATCGTCACCTTTATTCTGGGACTTGGCTTCTTGATTGGCGTCGTCGCGGTGGAATGGCCCAATGCCGCCCGCGAAGGACTCACCGCCAGCGGAGACGCCGCAGGCGCAATCTTTTATATGATGACGGGTATGCACGCCTTCCACGTTTTTACGGGATTAATTTTCATGCTGATTGTGATGAACAACGCCCGCAAGGACGTCTACTCCGCTGAAAAACATTGGGGCGTGGAAGCCGCAGCAGTTTACTGGCACTTCATTGACCTTGTTTGGATTTTCTTCTACCCCGCGCTATACTTAATTGGCAAGTTGCTGTAAGCAAAAATTTTCCTCATCCCTAGCCCTTTCCTTAATCCCCTCTCCCTTTGGGAGAGGGCTAGGATGAGGGGAGCGTAATGCAAATGGATAAAAAAAATCTTCTCGTTGGTATTTCATCGCTGGCTGTTGTTGCGCTGGCGATATTGTTTTTTGTATGGTTTGCCAAGCCCGCTAGTTTTCGCGGAACAAGTTACGCCGAGCCGTATCCTGTTGCGCCGCGAATTGAATTAATCCGTTCAAACGGGGAAACGTTTCGTCTCAGCGACCAAAAAGGAAAAGTCGTCTTAATTTTTTTTGGCTACACTTTCTGCCCAGATGTGTGTCCCACTACGTTGGCTGAACTGAAATTGGCGACAGAGCAATTAGGAGGGAAAGCGCAATCCGTTCAGGTTATCTTTGTCACCGTTGACCCAGAACGCGATACGCCTGAAAAAATTCAAACATACGTCGAAAAATTCAGCCCAAAATTTATTGGGTTAAGCGGCTCGCTCGATCAACTTCAAAAAATCTGGAATGATTACGGGATATTTCGAAAGATTGCTCCCGCTGAAAATTCAACGCAAGGTTACGGCGTTGATCACACAGCCCGCGTCACATTGATTGACCCTGACGGAAATTTACGGCTAACGTACGGATTGCAAACGCCGGTTGAAGATATTGTCCATGATATAAATTTGCTGATTAAATGATTCGCCCTCACCCCCAGTCCTTCCCTTTGGGAGAAGGGGGAAAGATTTTTGCAACAGAAAGAAGTTCCCATGCCTCCCGCTCCAATTCTTATTAAACGAATTTTGCTTTCCCTGTTCGCCGGTCTCATCATCGGCGCGACCCTTACCGAAGGCGCGTTTTATTTTTTGCGCGAAACCGCGCGCGCGCCCAAAACCATCCAACTGATGATTCCCGCTGGCACAGCGGAGCGCGTTGCGCGCGGCGAACAGCCGCCGACCATCCCTGAAACAATGACCTTTGTGGTTGGCGATAACCTGGTCGTTGTCAATCAAGATGTGAAAGACCATCAACTCGGTCCCTTGTGGATTCCCGCCAACGCATCCGCGAGTTTGCAACTTAACTCCGCGCAATCATACGCTTATGAATGTTCGTTTCAAAAAAATAAATATTTCGGCTTTGACGTGTACGAACCGCTGACTTTAAGCACGCGCCTCTACGGCATTTTATTTGCGAGTTTGCCCATGGGTATTTTGATTGCGCTTTACAGCGTCGTCATGCCGACTAAAGAGAAAAAGAAAAATGGCTCAGAATAAAAAATTTCGCTGGTCTTGGATTTTCGCAACGCTGTTTGTGATCGCAGGCTCCGCGCTGTGCATTCGACTCGGCATTTGGCAATTGGATAGATTAGCGCAACGCCGCGCATTCAACGCTCAAGTTTTATCCATGCGCGCCGCGCCGCTGTTGGACTTAAATCAAAACGCGCCGACGAATATCGCTTCAATGGAATGGCGCAAAGTCGAGGTGGTTGGCGAATATGATTTTGAGAATCAAGTCGCGTTGCGGAATCAAGTGAACGGCGCTGAATACGGATATCACCTCATTACGCCGCTACGATTCAAAGGCGGCGCGATCCTCGTTGACCGAGGTTTTATCCCCGCCGATGGAAATGCCGCGCCTGCCGATTGGCGCAAATACGACGAGCGCGGAGCGGTGAAAATTCGCGGACAGCTCAGACTCAGCGACGCGCCGACGTTTGGCGGAGTTCCCGACGCGGCATTGATTGAGGGGCAGACTCGCATCGAGTTTTGGAATCTTGTCAATGTGGAAAAAATCGCGGCGCAGTTGCCTTATCCTGTTTTGCCTGCCTTCATTCAACCCGATGCGGAAGCAAACGACGCAACGCCGCCGATTCCCTATCAGCCTGAAGTGGATTTAACCGAAGGCTCGCATTTTGGATATGCGTTGCAATGGTTTTCGTTTGCGGCGATTTTATTTTTTGG
>JAVHOY010000163.1:0-2591 GCA_036170295.1 bacterium | reverse complement strand
TTTGCGCGTTTGACGTTGACTTTATTGTTTGCCACATTTATCTTAACCGTTGTGGGGCGTTACGTCGCCTTGACGGGCGCATCCGCTTTTTGTGTGGGCTTGCCCCTATGCGTTCCGCGCGCGCCGTTGGGTTGGTTGCAATTGAGTCATCAATTGTTGGTCGGCGCGGCGCTGCTGTTGACTTTATGGCTGTTTCGCAAAGCGTGGCGCGAACAGCGCGAAAGCCGCGTGATCTTGCCGTTGACGACGGTCTTGACTGTTTTATTTTTTGGTCAAGCGTTCGTCGGCGCGTTGCGCGTGACGCATCCGCAGACGCATCTTAACGTCTTGCATTTGCTGACCGCCGTTTCGTTATGGATCGCGCTCGCGATGTTAACTTTTACGTCGGGCGTGTTGATTCAACAAGACGGCAAACCCGAAATTCTCGGCGCGCGCCAACGCTTCAAAGATTTCTTCGCGCTCTCTAAACCGTTGATTGTCGCGCTGTTGCTCGTCACCACCTATGGCGGATTGGTCATTGGCAGCAAGGCGTTGCCTTCTCTTTCATTGACGTTATGGACTTTGCTCGGCGGCGCGTTGGCGGCGGGCGGTTCCAGCGCGTTGAATCAATACATTGACCGCGAACTGGATAAGAATATGCAGCGCACCGCCAAACGTCCGCTGGCGGACGGAAGATTAACGGCGGCGGAAGGGCTGTCGTTTGGGCTGGCGCTGTGTTTGACGAGTTATTATGTGATGGCGGGGATGGTGAATCTTTTAGCCGCGTTGCTATCGCTGGCGGGGATTTTTTATTACGTTTTCTTTTACAGCGTCTGGCTAAAGAAAGCCACTGTGCAAAATATTGTCATCGGCGGCGGCGCGGGCGCAATTCCGCCAATGGTGGGCTGGGCGGCTGCTACAAACAATCTCGGCTTGACGGCGTGGATTCTCTTTGCGATTGTCTTCATGTGGACTCCGCCGCACTTCTGGGCGCTGGCGATTGTCCGCATGAAAGATTATGAAAACGCGGGCGTGCCCATGCTGCCCGTCATTCGCGGCGAAAAAGAAACGCGCAAACAAATTTTGATCTATACAGTTGCGCTGATCGCGGTCACCTTGCTGCTGCCGTTATTCAATTTGACAGGAACCGTGTATCTGATTTCGTCAATTGTTCTCGGCGGATTTTTGCTTTACGCCGCGTGGCGCGTTTATAAAGTTGGAGGAAATAAAGTCGCGTGGACGATGTACAAGTGGTCGAGCATGTACCTGATGTTTATCTTCCTCGCCATCGTGATTGACGCGCTGGCGGCATAGCCATTTCGACCTATATTGGCAACGCTTCAAGGCGACTCTCAGAGACCTAAATTTTTTCTAATCCGTTTTTTATATGATTTGTGATACGATGACAGCGAAATTAAAAAAAGGAGTGTTCTATGGGCTTACCGCGTGGCACTGAATGGATTGTGATTCTTGTTATCGTTGTTCTTTTGTTTGGACCGGGTCGCATCGGAAAAATTTCCGGCGAGCTGGGACGCAGCATCAAGGCTTTCCGCGAAGGCTTGAGCGGCAAAGAAGACGAAACGGCTAAACCATCCGAAACGAAAGAAGAAGAAAAAAAATAGTTTTATGAAGGCTCTCCATGCGAGAGCCTTCATGTTTTATGGAACTTGGCACGAGATATTCTGTTTCTCCGCCCAACTTTGTATCGCTTCAAAAACGCCCTGCGCGATGCGCGCGGGACGCTCGCCAATGCCGAAAATTTGCGCGTCGCGCGCGCGCGGGTCAACTTCGATGACTTTTGTTTTTAGAGCAACCCACACGCCGTTGTGAGTTAGTCCGCGTAATGTGCCTGTGATGGGCGCGAATAGCGGAATTGAATCAACGCGCGCAATCTCCTGACCTTGCGCGACCAAATCCCCAATTTGAAACTGTGTGCGAAACATGCCTGCGTTGGGAGCGTACACATATCGGTCTCTTGCGTGCCCGTCAATTTCACGCGGCTCGCCTGATAACGAATGGGTCGCGCCGCGCTGAACGATTCTGCCCAACGATTCGCCCCAGCCCGTTTCGATGGCAAGATCGGTGGTTTCGCCCGCGATAAAGTTTGGACCAAGCCCGATGGTCAATCGCGCAAGTCCAAGTTGAACTTCGGGCTGTTGATGTTTTCGCATCCGCGCGTCTATTAAAATGTGGGGATGCAGATTTTTTATTAACGCAAAAATATCCATGAGGCTGATAGGGATGATTTTATGTTCTGCGAGAATTTCATTCAAGGATAAATTATTATCAATGCGTTCGGCTGCGACGTTTTCCAGCGTTGCGCGTCCGTCAAAGATCGCGTCGCTGAAAGACATCTTGCGGCGCGCGGTTGTTGGCTGCGATGTATCGTGAAGCGTTACAGAATATCCCGCTGTAAAAAGAATATGAGCAACCGCCGAGCCGACGTCGTTTGCGCCGCGAACAAGAATGCGTAATTTAGATTCGCTTTGATTCATTTTTCTCTACCCTATATTTTAGAAATGGGACGCGGATAAATTTTCAATTAAAGTGTGCCAAAACAAAAGTCAAAGTTGCAAGTCTAAACCACTGCCGATATTTTTATTTTGGGCTAA
>JAVHOY010000162.1:0-12622 GCA_036170295.1 bacterium | reverse complement strand
CTTTTTAATTTGCAAAGATAAGCGGATGAATTACTTGTATAATTGACGCACGCTTTCTTATAAAAGGATTCTGTCATGTCAAATTCAAAACGCGCTCTCTTGTTTGTTTTCTTCTTTTTCTCAATCATCGCCTGCGGACTTTTCCCGGCGTCGTCTAACACGACTCCTACCGCGTTAGGAACGCCCGCCGCGCCGCTTGCCACATCTACGCCTGAAGCGCGCGCGTTGACCGTTTGTATCGGACAGGAGCCGACTACGCTTTATCCATTTGGCGAGCTCAACGACTCTGCGCGCAGCGTCCTCGCCGCAGTGTACGACGATCCGTTTGATTTAGTTGGTTATAAATATCAGCCCGCTATTCTTACGCAAGTCCCTTCTTTAGAAAACGGAGATTTGCAAATTAATCCATTGCCGATTCAACTTGGCGACGAGGTAGTGGATGCGAATGGAGATTTGATCGCATTGGCGTTAGGCTCAAAAGTTCGACCGGCGGGTTGTCGCGCGGATGATTGCGTCGTGACTTATGACGGAACATCCGAACTCAAAGTAGATCAAATGGTCGTCACGTTTCGGATGCGTAAAGATTTAACATGGTCAGACGGAACGCCTGTCACCGCCGACGATTCTATTTACGCATATACGCTCGCCTCCGCGTCGGACGCGAACCCTTCTATCGCTTATACAATCCAACGCACACAAACTTATGAAGCCGCCGACTCAACCACTGTGCAATGGTGGGGCAAGCCGGGTTTTATTGATCCTTCCTACGCCACGAATTTTTTTGCGCCCGCGCCCAAACAAACGTGGAGCAAATTTCCCGTTGACCAAATGCCCAAAATTGATCTCGCTTCGCGCGCGCCGATGGGTTGGGGCGCGTATGTGATTCAAGAATGGGCGAAAGGCGATCACATCACGCTGCAAAAAAATCCGTATTACTATCGCGCCGCCGAAGGGCTGCCGAAATTTGATACGCTCACTTTCCGTTTTATCTCAGACCCCAACGTCGCCGTCACCGAATTGGTCGCGCGCCGTTGCGATATCCTTGACCCGTCCATTCGTCTTGACAGTCACGTCGGCTTATTGCAGCAAATGCAAAAAGGCGAGCAGGCGCAAGCCTTCTTCACGCCCGGCATGACGATTGAATGGCTGGGGCTTGGCATCACGCCGTCTTCGTATGACGACGGCTATAACGTGAATTTCCAAATTGATCGGCAGGATATTTTTGGCGATCCGCACACGCGCCAAGCCATCGTCTATTGCATGGATCGCCAATCTGTTGTGGATAATCTTTTGTATGGATTGACTACCGTCCCCGCAACTTACATTCCCGCCGAACATCCTTTGTATGATCCCAACACTCAAAAAATTCCTTATGATCCTTCCATCGGAAATTCCCTGCTTGACCAAGCCGGTTGGAAAGACGCCGACGGCGATCCGTCCACGCCGCGTATCGCGGTCACGGTGAAGAACGTTATTCCCGGCACACCGCTGAAATTAAATTACTACACCACCATCTCCACGCAGCGCAGACAAGTCGCGGAAATTCTTTCGCTGTCGCTTCAAAAATGCGGCATTCAAGTTATTCCGCAATATTTTTCTCAAAACGATCTGTACTCGCCCGGACCCGAAGGTCTTTTGTTTGGACGCAAATTTGATCTCGCCGAATACTCGATGGGCGTTAGCGATCTTCAACCGCCATGCGATTGGTTTACCAGTCAGGAAGTTCCCAGCGCTGCAAATTCTTGGATTGGCACAAACTTGAGCGGCTACAAAAGCGAAACGTACGACGCTGCTTGCCGCGCCGCGAAAGCCGCCTTGCCCGACGATAAACCCTACGCCGAATCCTATCGTCAAACGCAGGTTATTTTTGCCGACGAACTTCCCGCCATTCCGCTGTTTTATCGTTTGCGCGTCGCCGCCGCCCGCCCCGATCTTTGCGGCTTCGCTCTCGACCCAACCGCCAATCCGCTTTGGAATATTGAGTCGTTTGATATGGGCGATGCTTGCCAGAAAAAATAATGCGACGAATTTTATCTGCGCTTCTTTATTTGATTCTGCTCTCCGCGTCTTGCGCCCCTCAAGTTGATTCTGCGCCAACCGAGATTTCTGCGCCTTCAAATTTTTCCGCGCCCGCGCCTGATATGATTCGCTTCGCATTGATCGGCGCGCCGCGCAATGTAAACGTATGGGAACTGTTCGATAAAACAGGCGCAACCTACGCGGATTATGCGCTGCGCTCCGAATACTATCCACGCTTGTATCATCTCGTCCCGCCGAGTTTTTCCTTTCAGCCGCTCGCCGCGCAAGGATTTCCCAGCGAAGTAATTCAAGACGGAAAATTTTATTCCGCCACTGTAAAACTCCGCGCGGACTTAAAGTGGACAGACGGCTCGCGCTTCACCGCCGATGACGTCGCCTTCGCCGCCAACGTCGCGCTCAAATTTGAACTCGGCTTTGATTGGGGCGCGTATTATCAAAAAGAATATCTCGATCATGCGGAAGCGCTCGACGCTGCGACGGTTAAATTTATCTTCAAGCAAAAACCGAATGTCGGCGTTTGGCAATATGGCGCGCTGCAAGGCGCGATTGTTCAAAAAACTTTTTGGGAATCTAAACTCACAGAAGCAAAAAAATTATTGCCCGATGATTCTTTGAAAATGAAAATTGAAAACGCGCGCTCCGCTCTTGCAACCGCTCAATGGGATGTGGACCAACTGTTCGCGCAGTTGCGGACTTTGCGCGAAAATGGGCAAGGAAGTCGTCCGCTTGAAATTGAACTCGCGCAAAGGCAAAATGAATTTGATCACGCGCAAAATGATTTGAATAAATTTTTGGAAGAATACGCGTCCAAAGTCAACGCCGCGCATCAGGCTTTGTATGCTTTGATGGATAAGAACGAACCAACGCTTGGCGCGTGGATATTTGAATCGCAAAAAGATTCTGTCTGGGTTAATAAAGTTAATCCCGATTTTCCATTTGGCAAACCAAAATTTGCTCGCGCCGTTTATCGCGTCTTCAATAACGAAAAGGACGCGCTCGCGGCTTTTGAAAATAACGAAGCGGATTTTATTCTTTCGCCGAATGATATTTCCATGAAAAGCGCAAAGACAAACTCGACATACAGCGCGCGCTTTCTCATCTTCAATCCCGCGCAGCCGCAGTTTGCCGACTCTGCTTTTCGCGTCGCGCTGAGTTGCATGATAGACCGCAAAGAACTCGCGGAAAACATTTTGCAAAACCAAGTCCTGCCGCTTGAGGCTTTTATCCTTTCTCCGCAATGGCATGATGCAAAGATAAACAACCCTTGCGCGGCAATGAATAAATCTGATCGCATTGAATACGCGGTCAAGTTGTTGAAGGACGCAGGGTATTCATGGGCGCGGCAGCCGACCGTAAAAAGCGCGGGGCAAACATTGATAAATTCAAACGGCGAGATATTTCCAAAGATTGTTTTAAGCGCGCCGTCTCAATCGGCGGATGCATTGCGCTATGCCGCCGCAAAATATATCGCAGCGCAGGCGCAGTATTTGGGAATTTCGTTTTCTGTAAAAGAGATGAGCGTGGATGATGTGATTTATGCGGTGTACAGCTCGCGTCAATACGACGCGGCGTTAATTGGCTGGCGCTTGAGCGAATATCCGCGCTATGTTTGCGAAGGATTTGGGAACGAGAATCAAACTTGGCTAAAGAGTGAAAGTTTCGCGTCCGTGTGCGCCGCGCTGCGCGAGGAATCGAATTTTGAAGCGGCGCAGAAAACGATGGCGCAAGCCGAATCCGCGCTGATGTTTAATCTGCCGCTGATTCCCTTGTACTCGCTAACGCAGGCGGATGTTTATCAAAATCTTGTTTATCCGTCGTCAAGTGTGTTGAACGGTTGGCGTAATTTATATGGCGCGCCTTCGTATGCTATGCCGTCGCCATAAACTTTGCTATAATGAGAAAATTATATGCAATTCCAAACTCAGGAGCTAGACGTGGCAAAGACCGAGCAAAAGCCTTTATTGGAAGTCCGCAACCTTAAAACATATTTTTACACCGAAGACGGCGTGGTCAGCGCTGTGGATGGCGTGAATTTTGAAGTCTATCCCGGCGAGGTCTTGGGCATTGTCGGCGAGTCGGGGTGCGGTAAAAGCGTCACGTCGCTTTCGATTATGCGTTTGATTGCGCCGCCCGGAAAAATTGTGGAAGGGGAAATTTTGTTCAACGGGCAAGACCTCTTGAAACTTTCTGAAAACGAAATGACCAAAATGCGCGGCGACCGCATCTCGATGATTTTTCAACAGCCGCAAACCGCGTTGAATCCCGTCTTCCGCGTGGAAGATCAAATTGGCGAAGTGTTGAACATCCATAAGGATTTTGGCAAGGCGGCGGCGAAGGCGCGCGTCATTGAGCTCTTGAAGATGGTGGGCATCCCCGACGCGGAACGCCGCGCTGAGGCGTATCCGCACGAACTTTCAGGCGGCATGGCGCAGCGTGTGATGATCGCAATGGCGCTGGCTTGTGTGCCTGAGTTGTTGATCGCCGACGAGCCTACTACCGCTTTGGACGTGACCATTCAAGCGCAGATTTTAGACTTGATGCGCGAGTTGGGTTCAAAGATGGGAACGTCGGTAATTTTGATTACGCATGATTTGGGCGTGATTGCTGAAATGGCGGAGCGCGTGGCGGTGATGTATGCGGGCGAGATCGTCGAGCAAGCCGAAGTAAACGAATTATTTGAGCGTCCTTTGCATCCTTACACACAGGGGTTGATTGGCTCTATTCCTATTTTGGGACAACTCAAAGAACGCTTGGACGTTATTCCCGGTTCTGTTCCCAATCTTGTCAATTTGCCGTCTGGCTGTCGCTTTGCGCCGCGCTGTGTGGCGCGCGAAAAATTCGGTTTGAAAATTTGCGCCGAAACAAAACCCGATCTTGTGGAAACTGCGCCGGGACATTTGGCGCGTTGCTGGCTGTATCAAGACGCGAAGGGTCACAGCGCGCCTTTGAAGGCAAAATAATCGTCATTCTGAGCGCGGCGAAGAATCTCTGGATTTATCCTATAGTTAATTATCGAATCTCTCGGAGCCGATGAGCATGAGCGAAACAACGAAATTGAAAAAAGAAGATTTAGTGGAAGTCCAGCATTTGGTGAAATATTTTCCTGTGCGCAAGGGACTGATGCAGCGCGTGGTGAATTGGGTCAAGGCTGTAGACGACGTTTCGTTCACCGTGAAGCAAGGCGAGACGCTCGGTATGGTGGGCGAATCGGGTTGCGGGAAGACGACCATCGGACGTTCTATGTTGCGGTTGATCGAGCCGACTTCGGGTTCGGTCCATTACGACGGCAAAGATGTTTTGAAATTGCGCGGCGCCGAACTTAAGGGCGTGCGTCGCAATATGCAAATTATCTTTCAAGACCCGTACGCCTCGCTGGATCCGCGCGTGCCGATTGGCGAAGCCGTGATGGAGGGCTTGCACATTCATCACATCGGCTCGCGTCAGGAACGCTATGACTTGATGATTGAGACGCTTAAGAAAGTGGGACTTGAAGATTATCATGCGCGCCGTTATCCGCATGAATTTTCAGGCGGACAGCGCCAACGCATTGGCATCGCGCGCGCGCTGGCTTTGCGCCCCAATTTTATTGTTTGCGACGAGCCCGTCTCCGCGTTGGATGTTTCCATTCAATCGCAGGTGTTGAATATTTTGAAAGACCTGCAAAAAGAATTTGGACTTACTTATCTTTTCATCGCGCACAACTTGAGCGTGGTCGAACATATCTCGGATCGCGTCGCGGTGATGTATCTCGGCAAGATGGTGGAACTGACCGCGCGCGACGATCTCTTCCGCGAACCGCTGCATCCCTACACCATCGCGTTGATGACCGCCATCCCGATTCCTAATCCGAAACTGAGGCGCGAGCGTCAAATTTTGAAAGGCGATGTGCCGAGTCCGCTGAACCCGCCGAAGGGTTGCCGCTTTCATCCGCGTTGCCCAATTGCGGATAAAATTTGTTCGGAGCAAGAACCCGTATTCCGTGAGGCGAAGCCCGGTCATTGGGTGGCGTGTTGGATGGTAAAATAGGAATCGTTATGGATCGAAATGTTTTGCTGGTTGACGATCAACGCGATATTTTACGGCTTCTTCATTCTTCATTAGATACGCTTAAGGATGTGAAGTTAAAGGTCTTCGAGTCTCAATCGGGCGAAGAGGCTTTGCTTGAATCGTCGCGCCGCAAAATTGACCTGCTTGTCACTGATTACAAGCTGCCCGGCATGACCGGCGTGGAGTTGATGCGCAAGATCCGCGCGCGCCATCCTGAAGCGAAGGTGATTCTCGTCAGCGGGATGAGCGAGCGCAAAGCGCGTCAGGAGATGATCAACGCGGGCGCATTCGCAATTTTCGATAAGCCGCTTTCTGTGGCGGATTTTCTCGACGCGGTGGAACGCAGTTTGGGGTTTGTAAAAACAATTTTCGCTTCCGAATTGAAAGCCGAAAAAGAAACAGAAGAACGTCCCGTTAAACTTTCAGAGTTGCTTACCAACTTTCGTCAAGATGTTAACGCGGACGCGGTATTTTTACTTAATCAAAGCGGCTTTGTGCAGGCGCGCGCCGGTAAATTGCGCGACGAGAGCGTTGAGACTGCGTTGATTTCAGTGTTGATTGCGCTTCATCAAGCCAGTTTGAAGATTGCAGATTATTCCCATCAGAAAACATTGACCTCGTATCATATTTTTAGCGGCGGCGATTATGATTTGCTTTTCATTCCCGTCAATCCAATGTATTCTTTATTTGTAGTTGGTATAGGACTTGCCGCCGAAGACCATGTTCTTGAAATGGTCGGCAATTTGGTCGCGTTGCGCGGCGAAGTGATAAAGTCGCTTAAGTCCATTGGCGCGACAGGCGAATTGCGCGACGCGACGAGAAACGCGGCGCCTGCGCCTATTTCCGCCGCCACGCCCGTCCCTACCATGCGAAGAATGGAAAAGGCTTTGCAAGCCGCGCCTTCGCCTGAAATGGAAGCGCTTTTGAAAGGCGCCGCCGATAAAAAAGTAAATCAGAACGCGGATGATTTTTGGAATCAAGCGGTTGAAAAACATGGCAGTAAGCCGGTCAATTCGGAAGTGATTTCTTTGGAAGAAGCGCGTAAACTAGGGCTTATCTCTGGAGATGGAAAATAAAAAAGTTGTGATACAATCGCGCTCGCACTGGGGTATGGTGCAATGGCAGCACACCAGCCTTTGGAGCTGTGGATCTTGGTTCGAATCCAGGTACCCCAGCCACACTCCCCCGCTTATGCGGGATTTCTTTTCAAAACAGGATTTGCGCGGCACACGCCATTGCAAATCCTGTTTTGATTTATACCGTAGCGCGAGATTTATCTCGCGGCAACCTTGAGGTGATGTTATGAAAGTAACCGCAATTTTACTTGCCGCCGGGCAGGGAACGCGCATGAAATCGAATCTGCCGAAGGTCTTGCATCCCGTGGCGGGCAAGCCGATGATCTGGCACGCGCTTGAAGCGATAAAAAATTCAACAACAGAAAAGCCGATTGTGGTGGTCGGTCACGGCGCGGAAGCGGTGACAAGTTATCTCGGCGACGCGGCGCAGACCGTTTTGCAAGAGCCGCAACTCGGCACGGGACATGCCGTCCTGCAAGCTGAATCTTTGCTGAAAAACAATACCGATTTAATCGTCGTCTGTTACGCGGATATGCCTTTGCTGCGCGGCGAGACGCTTCAAAAGTTGGTGGATTTGCAACGCGCAAATCAAAGCGCGATTTCAATGCTGACCGTCGTCGCCGACGACCCGCGCGGATTTGGTCGCATTCTCCGCAACGAAAACGGCGGCGTACAGGCGATTGTCGAAGATTATGTCGCTACGCCTGAACAGCGACTTATCAAAGAATTAAACGTGGGCGGATATTGTTTTGATGCGAATTGGCTATGGGACGCATTGAAACGCATTCCGAAGAATCCGCAAAAAGGCGAATATTATTTAACCGATTTAATTGAAATCGCGGTCAGCGACGGTTTATCGGTTCAAGCGCTGGCGATGGATGATTTGCAGGAAACCATCGGCGTAAACACGCGCGTTCATCTCGCGGAAGTTGAATCTGCGATGCGCGCGCGAATCAATCAGCAGCACATGCTCAACGGCGTGACGATGATGGATCCCGCGTCAACATATATCGAGGCGAGCGTGACGATTGGCAAAGATACCGTCATCATGCCGAATACTTATATTCATGGAAATACCGAAATTGGCGAAGCCAATGTTGTCGGACCGAATTCAATCATCCGCGATTCTAAAATTGGAAATCGCTGCAAAATTCTTGCGTCAGTCATGGAAGGCGCGGCGATGGACGACGACGTGGATATCGGTCCCTTTGCGCGCTTGCGAAAAGGCGCGCATTTGGGCAATCATGTTCACATGGGAAATTTTGGCGAGGTGAAAGATTCCTATCTCGCCGACGGCGTGAAGATGGGACATTTCTCATACATCGGCAACGCGCAAATCGGCGCGGAGACAAACATCGGCGCGGGGACGATCACTTGCAATTACGACGGCGAGAAAAAACATCCCACTGAAATTGGCGAGCATGTTTTCATCGGTTCGGATACGATGCTGGTCGCGCCGTTGAAAATTGGGAATGGAGCGCGCACAGGCGCGGGCGCGGTCGTGACGAAAGATGTGCCGGCAGATACGCTTGTGGTGGGAGTCCCCGCGCGCGCGATTAAAAAAATCGTAAATCGTAAATCGTAAATTGGAATGGATGAGCATGATGGATAAATCAGAATCTCAGCATTTGATTGACCTTGCAAACGAAGCGCGCAAACGCGCGTATGCGCCGTATTCAAATTATCGCGTCGGCGCGGCGCTGCGCGCCAAAAGCGGAAAAATTTACACGGGCGTAAACGTCGAGAATGCCGCGTATCCGCAGACGATGTGCGCCGAGCGCGTTGCTATCTTCAAAGCGGTTTCAGAAGGCGAGATGGAATTTGAGATGATCGCCGTCGCAACCGACAACGGCGGCTCTCCTTGCGGCGGATGCCGTCAGGTGATGGCGGAGTTTGGTTTGGACGCCATCGTCTTAATCGCAGACGGCGAAGGTCGTCTCCAAAAACAAATGACCGTTGATGAATTGTTGCCCGAAGCCTTCACGCCGAAACATCTTTTATAAAATCACTAATTACCAATTGCGCAGCCGTAATTGGTAATTAGTGATTGGTAACTTATGCCCACCTTTCACTCCTTCCGCGTTTCCGCCGTTGTGCTTCGCCATAAAGATTGGGGCGAGGCGGATCAATTGCTGACGCTCTACACGCGCGAGCGGGGAAAATTGCGCGCGGCGGCAAAAGGCGCGCGCAAAATTACTTCGCGCAAGGCGGGACATTTGCAGCCGTTCACTTACGTCAATTTGCAACTCGCTCAGGGACGCGACTTGATGATCGTCACGCAAGCCGAAACGGTCAACGCATTTTTGGGCATCGGCGCGGATTTGACGAAGACGGGTTACGCATCGTATGTCATCGAACTGCTCGACCGTTTTGTGTACGAAGACGACGGCGGAAATCCGGGCGTGTTCAAAATGCTTGTGGAAACTTTGGAGCGCGTCGAAAAAGAAGCCGATGCGTGGACGGCGCTGCGCTATTATGAAATGCGATTGTTAGACCATGTGGGATTTCGTCCGCAGTTGTTTGAATGCGCGAATTGCGGGCGCGAGATTTTGCCTGAAGATCAATTTTTTTCGGCGAGCTCGGGCGGCGCAATCTGTCCGCGCTGCGGCGAGGGGATTCAGAACCTGATGAAGATATCCATCGAGACGCTGAAATATTTGCGCCACTTCCAAAGGTCGAGTTATAGAGACGCTTCGCGCGCGCGTCCCAGTTTTGAAGTCCAGAAAGAAGCGGAGAATCTCATGCAAAGTTATTTCACTTATTTGCTTGAACGTAAATTAAATACGCCGGGGTTTATAAAGCGCGTAACACAGCCTTAAGGCCGCGTTACTTTTTTTTCTTGATCTTGCCGATAAAAGATTGCGTCATCCTTTGCGTGTTGATCGGCTGCGACGCGGATTTTGTGTCTGACACAAATCCCAGTTTTTTCAAAGTGATGCGGCGCACCCAACTGAGCGCGGCTTGCGAAGAAAACTCGCCTTCGTAGGGAATCGGCACGGTCGTGTTGTGTTCGAGCGCGCGGCGCAAGTCTTGCGCCGTCTCGCCGGGAAATTCCGTGCGCCCCGCGCCGACAGACCAATAGACGTGCGAGTCGCTGGAGGCAAGTTTTGCAAGCGGCAAATAGATGGATAATTTTTGCGCGATGCTGTCAAAGGCTTGCGTGCTCATATTGTGCGTTTCAATTCCTTTCAACACCGCTTTTGCGCGCGGATGAGTGAGCGCGCCGACGACCGCTTCCATTGTTAAACTGCCGGGCAAATTGCTAAACGGATGCGGCGCGATGGCAACGCCGCCTTGATTCCCAATCAGGAATAGCGTATCTAAAAGCGACAACCCTTTTGGCGGCAGCTCGTGAATCCACAACGCGAGGAGATGCCCGTCTTTGGTGGTGATCTCCGCGCCCGTAATGGATTCAATCCCGTACTCCGCCGCGAGTTGATGCGCTTCCAGCGATCCGCGAATTTCATCGTGATCGGTGACCGCGATAACATTTAATCCCGTATCTTTGGCTTGCTTGAGAATTGCGCGCACGGTGGATGTGGCGTCGAACGAATAAGCGCTGTGAATATGTAAATCTGTGACGCCCATGATGGCTGCTCCAATGTTGTGATTATACGCGGAAGAATTTGTCTTTCAAATTGATGATGGGTTTTTCTAAAAGATAAAAACTTAAAGTCGCAACGATTATCGTCGCGCCCATAGATGCGAGAAAAAATGGGAAGGACCGCAGCGAATAATCGAATGCGTATGTTTTGAAAACTGCGCCGACGATGGCGATGACGCCGTAGTGATAGACGTATAAGCCGTAGGATATCTTTCCCAAATAACGCAAGGGCGGACTCTCCAGAATCTGCGTCAGGAAGTTTGCGCGCGCCACGCAGTAGATCAACACGGCGAAGAGATAATTCAAAAGCGAGTATCCCCAGACTTCTTTATAAAAGCCTGTCATGGGCAAATCATAGCCAAGCGATGAAGTGATGATTCCCTTTGAAATAAAGTCGGTCAGCAAACCGATGGCGACGGTGAAGATTGTGACCGCGATTAATTGCAAGCGCGGACGCGGAATCTCGAAGCGCGAAATATATGCGCCGAAGGCAAACGCGTCTAAATGCGAGAAGGGAATGACGTTCACGGCTTGCTGCGGATCGTTTAACAAGTATGGAAATAACTGCGCGCGGTAAATCAGCGTGATCGCCAAGCGGAAGATAAATCCCAGCCCGATTGCAGTCAAACATAGTTTTTTGAATTTTTCGCGCGGAGTGAGAAAAATTAGCAGGGGCCAGACCAAATAGAATTGTTCTTCCACTGAAAGCGACCAGAGATGTACGAAGAATCGACTTCGCGTAAAAAATGAACTGGCGTGGAAGAAGTCGTACACATAAAAGAACGCCGCCCAAATTTGATTGAAGAACTTTGGACCGATTTCGGCTTTTAATCCCGTCAAGTCAAGCGCGGGGACTAGAAAAATTAATGCCGCCAGAAGCGTCAGATAAAAATAATACAGCGGAAAAATTCTCAAGAAGCGCCGACCATAAAACTTGGCGAAGAACTCGCGGCGCGGAAGTTTTTCTTTCGTCCGCAGCAAAATGTCGGTGATGAGAAATCCCGAAAGCACAAAGAATAATTGTACGCCCATCCAGCCGAAAGGCAGGTTGCGCGTGTGGAAAAAAAATACGATCAGAAACGCGATGCCGCGTAAACCGTCTAAGCCTGCGATCATTTAAGTCTTTTGCTCCAATTCAAAACAAATATCCATGCCACGAGAAGCACGATGGGTTGAAAGACGCGCCATAATAAAAATTGAAACCATTTCCATTTGAGCGTGTAAATGATGTTCGTAAGAATCCAACGCGCAAACAAGGTTTGCCCAAGTCCGCTTGCGGCGACGCGGCGTTTATAGTCGCTGAATGAAAAATTGTCGCGTTGAAACGCTTCGTCAATTTCATGCGCGGCGACGAAGCCATAACCGAGCGCCATGCTGATGCCTTCGCCGAAGAGCGAATCCGCGCCCGCCGAATCTCCGACCAATAACACGCGCGGCGCGGCGAGCGGAGCGCTCGGATGATACCAGCGAATGGGACGCCCTTTGAGTTCGTAATCGTTTAAGTTGTATCCCTGCCGCGCCATTTCGTTGGAGAGTAATTCTTTTAATGCGGGACGTTTTGCGCTTGCCAATAAATTTGTATCGTAAATTCCCCAACAGCGCATCGGCTGACCTTTGACTTGCGTGGGGAAGTCCCATGTGTAGCCGGCGATGTTTTCAGGCACGGGGAAAAAATCAAAATAGGCGTCGCGGTTTTTGTGCCCGTCATTGCGAGGAGGGCTCTCTTCCCGACGAAGCAATCCCTGTGCCTCAGAAGATTGCTTCGTTTCACTCGCAATGACATTTGAGATGGGCGTAATCACTTCCAACACGCGCGCGGTGTGAACGGGCGCGTTGGGAAAAATAGATCGGCGCG